>JBIIJW010000015.1:0-14022 GCA_044233525.1 Ilumatobacteraceae bacterium
ATGAACAATCCCTGCGCCGGCACGCATGGCGGATGCAGAAACAAGAGAAGCAGCACCGCCCATTCCTGTGCTTCCTGCAATCACACGAACGGAATGATTCCATTTATGTGCAGAGCGTCCACGCGGCGGAATCCACGACGCAACATCATGCGCTTGCACAATGTATGTCTCCACATTGTCAACAGGATCGATACCCACATCTACAACATCTATCTCGCCGCACACCGAAGGTCCGTCGCCAAACAACATTCCAGTTTTCACCGCCGCAAACGTGACGGTGCGATCAGCGGGGATGACTCCACCTGAGACAACACCAGTTAATCCATCGAGACCACTTGGAATGTCAACAGCCAAAACGGGAACATCAAACACAATCGGTGGCGACCATTGTCCGCGAAATCCAATTCCAAACGCAGCATCAATGACGAGGTCTGCATTCGATGGGTTCAGAAACGAGGTGGCACAGTCCTCCACCGACAACAACTCAATCTGTGCTCCCCACTCGGCTAACCACTCACCTGCGATACGACCATCATTTCCGTTGTTACCAGGGCCAGCAATGATGACAACACGGCGACCATACGCACCGCCCAACATCTTTTTTGCGGCATGAGCAACAGCGTGACCAGCACGACGAATGAACACCGTCTCGTCTGACACCATGGCCAACGCTGCGGCATCAGCCACGCGCATTTGCTGGGGAGTCAGGACAGGAATCACCCTCTCAGCGTATTGGCGGTGTTGGACTGACGCTCCGAGAGGGCTAGAGCGCTGCAACGACAGCCATAGCGACTGTCTCTGTATGGGTGATGGACACGTGCCATGCCCCCACGCCATTGCTATTGGCTAGCTGTTCTGCACGACCCGAGAGACGCAAGATTGGTGCACCAGATGGGTCCTTTTGTACTGACACATCGTGAAAATCGAAAGCACCCAGACCAACACCAAGGGCCTTCATGGTTGCTTCACGAACTGCAAAGCGCGCAGCGAGTGACGCTGCATCATCAACTTGACCAGCTAACGATGACAGTTCTTCTTCGGTGAACAGTCGAGTACGCATATGTGGACGCCGTTGCAACAACGTACGAAACCGTTCAATTTCAACTGCGTCAATCCCGATGCCCTTCATGACATCACATCGCATCCGAGCGCCACAAGTTGGCACTCTCTGACACTGGGAGAATTAACAGGTCTGCAATAGACACTTCCCCAAGTCGATCATCTCGGAACGCGCCTTCAGTTTCCGTGACCCAGTCAACAAGCCGGTCGTAACGACGGTCGTAGCCTTGCAAAACTTGTCGTGCAAGAGCGGGTGCAACTTTTTCTCTAAACACAACATGCAACAGCGTGATGCCCACTGTCTGCGAACCCTTCACTTCGGGAACAAAAATAACAGTGCGACCATCTTTGCGACCACGTGCCACTAACAGTTCTTGCTCGGCCGCCACACGACGCTTTGTGCCGACTAACTGTGAGTTGCCATCAACTCGCGACGGCAACTGCAATGCGATACCACCGCGCTCAACAATAGAAATAGTTGCAGTTGATGCTTGTGGATCACCATCTACTGCATAACGAGTAAATCCGATGACCGACTCCACTGCTGCATCAAGCGCGGCCAGCACTTTCAGTGTTTCATACGGCAAATGATCTCGAGCTGCACCGGCGTCGATGACCGAGCGGACCAACACGCGATCAAGCAATCCTTCTTCGCTGCGCGAGATACCAACCGTGACGGTTTTGGCTTGGTGCTTAATGGCGTCAATAGGCCGCGTTAACTCATCAACTCCACGAGTGAGAGCTGCTAACAAATCTTCCAACAACGCCGCTGGCGAAGACACACGCCCTGTTTCGCGTTGATAGGCCTGCAATGGGTGCGGTCCCGTGACAATTCTCAACAACGACACAATGCGAACAGCGGTTGATGCTTCGAGGTTTCCGTCGTATTGACCCGTGTGCAGCGCCGCAAAGAAATGTTGTGCAACAGAAACAATTTCGCGCTCCACGCGCTGCAGAGCAGAATCACCACTTCCGCCACGACCCACAACAACTTCCACCACTTCGCGTAATTGACGCAATGGGCGCGCGAGCTCGTCGATTGCTAGAGCGGCCTCATATCCAAACAAGTGGCCAGCCATTGATGACAACACGAATGCGATGGCAGGATCGGATTCTGGAACAGAAATAACCGCGGCTGCCGATTCAAACTTCGTCTCGCCTTCGGTCGCAACAACAATGGGCAACGCCTTATGCGCCTTGAAGATGGCTACTTCTTTCGCCACATCTGTGGCGGTTCCTTCAGATAGTCCTGCAGCACACACAAGAATGAGCGGTTCACAAGACAAATCGATGTGCTTCTTGTCTTCCGTGATGTCGCAGGAGATCGACTTGTAACACAGCTCCGACAACTTAATGCGCACTTCGTGTGCCGCCACCGTGTTGGGACCACTACCAACCACGGCCCAATAACGACGAGCCGGTGCATAGCGCTGCGCGATTGCGCCAATGTGTGAACGTTGTTCAATCACACTTTGCATTGCTTCAGGCATAGAGATCAAAGAAGACAAAATACGGTGCATGCGCTGCGCATCGACATGGCCTGTGGCCTGAGCAATTCCACACGACAAAATGGCACCAGCAGCAACTTGTGCGTAAAACGCTTTTGTACTAGCAACACTCATTTCAACATCGCGTCCGTCTGATGTGTAATACACACCGTGGGCTTTGCTGGCCAGTTCGCTGCCGCGACGGTTGACAATGGCCAACACAGCCGCCCCACGAGTTGCCACTAGGTCAACCGTGCGATTGGTGTCAGTTGTGGTGCCGCTCTGGCTGACTGCAATCACCAACATGTCGGACATGTCTGCTTCCATCGCAAACCCCGATAGCTCGGTGGCTGTCAACGCTTCAACATGAATTGATGAACCAAGCAACGACGACAGAACGGGCACCAGTGACGTTCCTGCAACGGCAGCAGTCCCCTGACCAATCACACGAATTCGTGAGATGGAGCCCGAGGCCAGACGATCACGAATTGATTGCGGCAAGGTCTGCTGATCGAGGTCTGGGACCAGCAGTCCATCCACTTCGCTGGTGCGACCACGAACGGTCTTGCGGAAACTACGAGGAGCCTCACCAATCTCTTTGAGTAAAAAGTGCGGTGCATCTCCACGATCGATGTCGCGCGTTGTTACTTCTGCAGTCGCAACGTCTGTTGCGGTGAGTGGAATGGGAGTGCCATCGTAGGCGAACATTCGAACGCCATCAACGGTGCCGGCGAATTCTCCCAACAACTGAACAACTTGACCGCGTGACGACGGCTGGTCTGGATGTAACGGCAACTCGCCGTCTAAACGAATGTAGTGAAGCGTCTCTTCCACTGTTCCGTACGGCTCACTAGCAACAATGAAACGGTCTTCTGCCAGCCCCACATACAATCCTTGGCCACTTCCGTGAAGCGCCAGGTACATATTGTCTGGTTCATCAGCGGCGCAATATCCAATTGCTACTGATCCTTCAAATTGAGTGACGGCGTTCAAAAATGCATCAAGGGTGTTCATGCCTGCCGATCGACCGCGATCAACAAGAGCGGGAATCACTTTTGCATCGGTGGTGATGGGTTCAGCAAATCGCAAATTATGTCGCGCTTTGAGATCGACATGATTATCTACGTCACCATTCAGGACTGCAACAGAGAACAATTGTTGCTGCGTTGCAACCTCTTCACCGTTGACTGGGTGAGCATTTGGTTCAGAGATGATTCCCACACTGGCCCATCGTGTGTGACCCAAGACAGATGTTCGTGCACCTTCCACTGCAAGCACGCGTCGTAAGACATCGTCGCTAGCCAAAGAGGCACGCATGTGTCTTGTGTTGTCGCCAAGCTCGCCAATCTCTGCTGCAGCCTTATACACAAACACCACAGTCGACCCGACAAGGCGAACACTCTTGTCTGTAAACAATGGATCTGCAGCTCTCTCGTCGATAGCCGCCACTACATCTTTTGGAAGTGCAGAAGGAACCGTGACCAGAACACTGATACCAGCAGAGTCTCGACCACGTACCTCAAGACGATCGATTGCTGACAATGCTTGTTGAATGCTGAGATACCCAGCCAATGATGACACCGATGCATTTCGGCCAGCCAGTGCGTGCACTTCGTCGGCGGTGCGCAACCGGTCGCGTCGAATTGCCCATGCTGCGTCTTTCACACGTGAGAGAACCGCAGCTTGTGCATCCAATGTTGCAGTGTCTGCGTGTAGCGCATCTAAGCGGCGCTCTTCTTCATCAGCGCGAGCGTCGATGACAGTGAGCCGAGCCACGATGTCGCCAGCAAGAGACAGATTTCCGGCAAGAGTTTGAATTCCAGCATCGCCACGAAGCAATTGGTCGACAGCGATTAAAGCATCGGAGGTGGCGAGTAGATCGCTTCCTGCGTCGACGGCTGCGTCGAGGAGACGGAGGACATCAGTGCTGCTCGGTGCTTGACGCAACCCAGGTCGAGGAAGAATTCCGATAATGCCGCACATATCTCAAGGTTAGGACACCAGCACGGTGTCCTAGTGCGCACCCTCAATTGCGCCACCATGCACTGCAATCACTGCAGATGCCAAGTGCAGTGCTGTTGATTGTGCGGTGTCAAAATCTGATGCTTCCACCATGACGCGAATCAGTGGTTCGGTTCCTGATGCACGCACTAACACTCGCCCAGAAGAACCCAATTCTTTCTCAACAGCATCAATTGCCACTGCAAGATCTGCAATGGGATCATGAATCTTCTCGGCCATTCGAACGTTGATGAGAACCTGTGGATATGACTGCATCACTGTTGCAGCTTCGTCAAGCGTTGTTTTTGTACGAGCAAGATATTCACACAAAATCAGTGCGGCAAGAAGTCCATCACCTGTTGTTGCATGTGCACGATGCACGATATGGCCACTTTGTTCTCCGCCGAGAACGAAGTCGTACTCTTCAAGCGCAATTAATACATTGCGATCGCCAACGGGGGTGACAACAACGTCGACATGAGCATCTTCCATGGCGCGGTGAAATCCAAGATTGCTCATCACTGTGACAGCGACGCCTTTGTTCCGCAACAATCCGCGTTGCACCAAATCTGATGCAGCAATCGCCATGATGACGTCGCCGTCGACCATCATGCCAGAGCCGGTGACAGCCATGAGACGATCTCCGTCTCCATCAAATGCAATGCCGAGGTCTGCTCGTTCAGCAACAACTCGCTCTATTAGTCCATCTAGATGTGTTGCACCACAATGTTCATTGATGTTGCGACCATCTGGTGTGTTGTTTATGGCAATCACTGTTGCACCAGCGCTTGCCAAAACATCAGGGCCAACTGACGACATGGCGCCGTTCGCGCAATCAACAACAACCACTAGTCCAGCGAGACTATGACCAACAACATTGATGCGATGATTGGCATACTCCTCAATGACACGTGTTGCATCATGTTCTGTACCCAACGCAACCGGTGCTGGTTCAGCAACCAGGGCATGCCACACGCGTTCAATTTCAATTTGTTCGGCATCACCCAACTTGTTTCCACCGGCCGCAAAGACCTTGATGCCGTTATCAGTCCACGGATTGTGCGATGCCGTGACCGCAATGCCTACCCACTCGTGCCTTTCAGAAGCGAAAGCGATGGCCGGGGTTGGAACAACACCCAGTAATTGCACAGGAATACCCTCCGCTGCGCAACCATCAACGATTGCTTGCTGCAGTGTTTCTCCACTTTCACGCGTGTCTCTTCCAATGACAACCGATGTTGGCTGCAGAACGCGAACAACTGCACGCGCAAGATCGCGCACTAAAGCAGGAGTGAGTTCATCGAGCGCAACTCCGCGGACACCGTCGGTACCGAAGTGAAGCATGGTGAATCCTGACGCAACCACGCGCAACGGCGTGGCGCAAGCGCAAATCAGCGCTTGGTGAACTGTGGAGCCTTACGTGCCTTCTTGAGGCCGTACTTCTTGCTTTCCTTGCGACGAGCATCGCGAGTAAGAAGACCGGCCTTCTTCAAAGCAGGACGTGACTCTGGGTCGATTTCAATGAGCGAACGAGCAATTGCCATACGCAATGCACCAGCTTGACCGGTAACGCCACCACCAAAAATATTTGCATTGATGTCGTATGCGGTCTCGCGATCGGTGACACGAAGAGCTTCAGTAACAACCATGCGCTGCGTCGCTGTTGGGAAGTACACCTCAATGGGCTTGCCATTAACAGTGATTGTTCCGGTACCTGCGCGAAGAATGGCGCGTGCAACTGCTTCTTTACGACGACCAGTTGTTTGGGTGAGAGGTGCGTTAGCCACAATGACTCCTAAGTTGATTAGCGGGCCTTGGCGGCGCTGAGATCGAGAACGACGGGGGACTGTGCAGCATGCGGATGCTCTGCACCTGGATACACCTTGAGCTTCTTGATCATCTGGCGACCAAGTGGACCCTTTGGCAACATGCCTGCAACGGAACGTGCAATGGCATCTGCTGGCTTGCGGTTCAACAAGTTTTGGTATGACTCACTCTTCAAACCACCTGGGTAGCCGGAGTATGTGTACACCATGTTCTTTTCTGCTTTGCCAGAAGTCATGACAATCTTTGATGCATTGATGATGATGACGTGGTCACCCATGTCCATGTGTGGTGCGAAGACTGGCTTGTGCTTGCCGCGCAAGATGCGCGCAACTTCTGTACAGAGACGACCAAGAACGAGGCCTTCGGCATCAACAATGTGCCAGGCGCGCTGGATCTCGCTTGCTTTTGGTGAATAGGTACGCATGAGACTTCTGAGACTTTCGTAGTGGGGACCACAAGGTCGCCGACCCCATTTAGGGGGCTTGGTAAGGATAGGGGCGATTTTGGCCCCACGGCAACCCCGAAAAGCCCAACTACTCCCCTGTTTTATGGGTGGATTCGGGTGCCGTCGTACCCCACGTCCCACAGCACCAAACCGTGGGGCGGGGCCACGGGTGAACCATGTTGGCGGTCCCCCGCAAGCATGACAGCGCGGGTATCGCTGGCTGGTCGCTTCCCAAGGCCAACGTCGACAAAGAACCCCACCAGGCTGCGCACCATCTGATGGCAAAACGCGTTGGCTCGAATCTCAAAGACCACCACGTTCTCCCCTTCGTCGCGCCAACGCGCATCGAAGACATACCGATTCATTGATGCCTCTGGCTCCCCTTCGGGTTTGTCTGGCTTTCGGCAAAATGCAGCGAAATTGTTCTCGCCAATGATGGCATCACACGCAAGATTCATCAATGGAATCGATAGCGGTTTCCACACGTGCCACGCGCGATCGAGCAACAGCGGATTTGGATGTGGCGAATTCCAAATGGTGTAGCGATACGAGCGCCATGTTGCACTTCGCCGCGCATCAAATTCGTCGTCGGCCCATTGCACCTCGGACACCGCAACATACGGCGCACACATGCTGTTGATGCTTCGAATGAATGTGTTGAGATTTGTCTCTGCAGGCAAATCACACGACACCACTTGACCGCGGGCATGAACACCAGCGTCTGTTCTGCCTGCCGTACTCAGCACCACGTTGTATTGCGTCACCGTGCTGATGGCAGAGGAAAGAACTCCTTCCACGGTGTCGACATCGTTGTTGACAGCAAAGCCATGGAAATGTGCGCCGTGATACGACACACGCAAACGGGCCCGCCTACTGGCGGGCCCGTTCAATGCGTTTGTTTCCGGTGCCATGACCGGTGATCACTCAGACCAGTTCGATGCGCGCCATTGGCGCAGCGTCACCCTGGCGGGTTCCGAGCTTGAGAATGCGTGTGTAGCCGCCGTTGCGTGCCATGTACTTTGGCGCAACTTCGTTCACAAGCTTGTTGGTCATTTCCTTGTCACCGAGGTAACCCTGAATTTGGCGAATGCGGTGGACGCGCATTGGGCCTTCTTCTTGGGCTTTCTTTGCCTTGGTGATGAGCTTCTCAGCAATTGGGCGCAATGCCTTTGCCTTTGCTTCAGTTGTAGTGATTCCTTCTGCAGCGAAAAGTGATGCAGCCATGTTTGCCATGAGCAAACGTTGGTGCGCAGCACTTCCACCGAAGCGAGGGGCGCGACGTGGTGTTGCCATTGTGGTACTCCTTAGGCTCCGAAATTAAGCGCGCAGTGAGAGACCACGCTCATCCAATTTCTGGATGATTTCGTCGAGGCTCTTCTGGCCAAAGTTGGTGATGTTCAAAAGGTCGTCAGTGCTCTTCAAGAGAAGTTCACCAATGGTGTTGATTTGTCCGCGCTTGAGACAGTTGCGTGGGCGCTCGCTGAGATCGAGATCTTCAATTGGCAAGTCAAGGTCTGGAACACCAACGTTTGCACCAACTGGCTCGCTGAGCTCGAGTGCTTGTGGCTCTTCTGACAACGTTGCAATGAGGTCAACGAGTGAACGCAATGTTGCAGCTGCAGATGCGAGTGCTTCGCGTGGAGCAATTGAACCGTCTGTCTCGATGTCGAGGATGAGGCGGTCGTAGTTGGTGCTTTGTGCAACGCGAGTTGGTTCAACATCGAACATCACGCGACGAACTGGCGAGAAGATTGCGTCGATGGGGATAACACCAATGACACGACTGTCTGCATCGCGATCGGTGGACATGTATCCACGGCCACGCTCGATGGTGATGTCGAAACCAAGTTGCGCACCTGCATTCAATGTTGCGAGGTGAAGCGAAGGGTTCAGGATTTCAATGTCGGCGGTTGTTTGAATGTCGCCGGCCTTGAATTCTGCTGGACCCTTTGCATCAATGCGAAGAACAACTGGCTCATCGCTGTGTGACACAACAACAACATCTTTCAAGTTCATGATGAGCTCTGTGATGTCTTCAGTCATGCCCTTGATGGTGGTGAACTCGTGCTCGACACCGTCGAGTTTGACGGTGGTGATTGCTGCACCAGGAATTGATGACAGCAATGTGCGACGAAGCGAGTTACCAATGGTGTGGCCGAAACCTGGCTCGAGTGGGCCAACAGCAAAACGCTGACGTGTTGGATGGTCGTCGCCGATTGCTTCGACTGAAGGACGTTGGATGACAAGCATGGTGCTCTCCTATGGAACGGCTTAAGAATTACTTCGAGTAAAGCTCAACAATGAGCTGCTCGCGGACGGGGACATCGATGTGCTCACGCTGTGGAAGGTCGCGCACGGTGACTTGCTTGTCACCAGCTTCAAGCCAACCAACGAGTGAACGATCGAGGGTGTCGATGTTGTGTTGGATTTGAATCATTTCTTTGGCCTTTGGCGACAAAGAAATAACTTGTCCACGCTTCACGCGGTATGACGCAATGTCGACGCGCTTGCCGTCGACTTGAATCAAACCGTGGTTCACGAACTGACGTGCCTGCGGACGAGTTGATGCCCAACCTGCACGGAACACAACATTGTCGAGACGCTGCTCGAGAAGGCGCAACAAGTTTTCGCCGGTTGGACCTGCGAGACGGTTTGCCTCTTCATAGGTACGACGGAACTGACGCTCGAGTACTCCGTAGATGTACTTCGCCTTCTGCTTCTCTTGCATCTGTGCGAGGTACTCAGAACCTGCGTTACGACGACGCGTACGACCATGTGCACCTGGTGGGAATGGACGACGATCGAGAGCCTTTGAGCCCTTTGCGTTCTCGAAGATATTTGTGTTGAGGCGACGCGAAATGCGCACCTTGGGTCCGGTGTAACGGGCCATGACTAGCTCCTCCGACGCTTTGGCTGACGGCAACCGTTGTGCGGTACCGGGGTGACATCTTTGATGCCAGAAACTTCAATGCCCAAGTTCTGAATGGAACGCAATGCGGTATCGCGACCAGAACCTGGACCCTTTACGTGAACTTCGGCGCGACGAAGACCATGCTCCATTGCTGCCTTGCCTGCTTTTTCAGCAGCCATCTGCGCAGCGAACGGAGTTGACTTACGTGAACCTTTGAATCCAACGCCACCAGACGATGCCCATGAAATGACATTGCCTTCCATGTCGGTGATGGACACGATGGTGTTGTTGAAAGAACTCTTGATGTGAACAACACCAGAGGTGACGTTCTTGCGCTCGCGCTTACGTGGACGGCGGCCGCCTGCTTGTGCCTTCGCCATGTTGTTACCTCACTGCCTTCTTCTTGTTGGCAACTGTCTTCTTTGGTCCCTTACGTGTGCGCGCGTTTGTGTGCGTGCGCTGACCACGAACGGGAAGACCCTTGCGATGACGAACACCTTGAAGGCATCCGATTTCGATCTTTCGCTTGATGTCTTGCTGCACATCGCGGCGCAAGTCACCTTCAACAGTGATGTTTTGATCTACCCATGCACGAATGCGGTTCACTTCGTCTTCGGTGAGATCGCGAACGCGTGTGTTGGGGTTGAGACCTGCAGCTTCACAGATCTTGATTGATGTTGATCGACCAATGCCGAAGATATATGTCAACGAAATCTCCAAACGCTTTTCGCGTGGGATGTCGACGCCAGCAATACGTGCCATGTGTTTACGTGTCCTTCGTTGACTCTCTTAGCCCTGGCGCTGCTTGTGCCGGGGGTTTTCGCAGATCACCATCACACGCCCGTGACGACGGATGACCTTGCACTTCTCACAGATTTTTTTGACGCTCGGGCGTACTTTCATTGCGTTCTCACTTGAAGCGGTATGTAATACGACCGCGGGTGAGGTCGTATGGGGTGAGCTCAACCTGAACTTTGTCGCCGGGAAGAATACGGATGTAGTGCATGCGCATTTTTCCAGAGATATGCGCCAATACTTTGTGGCCGTTCTCTAACTCCACACGAAACATTGCGTTCGGTAGAGATTCAAGAATCGTGCCCTCGAGCACAATCGCATCTTCTTTCGGCTTAGCCAGGGTGGTCTCCTTGATTGATGGAACAGGTGCCCCAATAGCAGAACTGCAACAGGGGCGAGTGGCAATGCTATCGGCGCATTTTCCTTGCGCCAATAGGCAGTTAGCGCCTTTGTTCGACCGCCTGAGTGAGGCGAGCGAACACGTCGTCGGGGCTGCCCACCCCGTTGACGGCGACCAAACGGCCCGATGAGCCGTAATAGTCAATAAGGGGCTGGGTCTGGGTCTCATAGAGATCCAGGCGCTGGTTGATGGCTGCTGGGGTGTCGTCGTCGCGCTGGACCACATCTCCCCCACAGTTCTCACAGGTCCAGGGGCTGGGGTCCTGGCCGGTGGCCTGGAAATTGGCTCCGCAGTCGCGGCACACTCGGCGCGCTGACAGGCGGGACAACACCAGATCTCTGGGAACATCGAGGTCGATCGCCATATCGACGGGGCTCTTCGACGTAATCTCGTCGAGTGCCACAGCTTGGGCCACGGTGCGGGGGAAGCCATCGAGGATGTAGCCGCGGAGTCGAGCATCGTCTGCCTCGAGGCGCTCGGCCACGATGCCCACCATGATGTCGTCGCCCACGAGTTGACCCGAGTCAATAACAGCCTTGGCCATCTTGCCGAGTTCTGTTCCTTCACGAACAGCGGCGCGCAAGATGTCTCCCGTAGAGATGTGAGGGACAACAAAGTGTCGCGACAGGCGAACGCATTGCGTTCCCTTCCCCGCGCCTTGGCGACCCAACAGCACAATTCGTGCACCCTGAATCATTCTGCTCACCGATCAAACGAAGTAAACCACTGCCCCAACAGGGTGGTGGTCACTTCAAGAAGCCCTCATAGTTACGGAGCATCAATTGACTATCGATTTGTCGCATGAATTCGAGCGCAACACCAACAGCAATGAGAACCGTTGTTCCGGCAAATGGGAATGATTGGACGTCGCCAACCCAGAGAATGATGTACGGCAAGATGGCGATGAAGCCAACAAACACCGCACCAGGAAGAGTGATGCGGTTGACAGCCTTTGCCAAGTAACGCTCGGTTTGTTGACCGGGACGAATACCTGGGATGAATCCGCCTTGCTTACGCAATTGGTCAGCTTGACGAATGGGGTCAAACGCAATTGAGTTATAGAAGTAAGCGAACGCGATGATGAGCAAGAAGAACGACACGATGTAGACGAGGTTCTGGCTGTTCACCAAGTAGTCGTTCACAAATGTTGCGATTGATCCACGCCAACCCTCGGTGCTTCCCAACATGTTCGAGAACAAAACAGGCAGCAATAGAACAGATGATGCGAAAATGATGGGAACAATTCCGGCCTGGTTGACCTTCAACGGAATGTACGTGCTTTGCCCACCAGTCATACGACGTCCCACAACACGTTTCGCAAACTGCACTGGAATTCGACGTTGTCCAAGTTCAACGCGAACAACAGCGGCAAGAATTCCGAGGGACACAAGAACCAACACGCCGAAAACAACGAACTTCTTGCTCTGCAAGATTGAGTAATAGCTATAGGGCAAACCAGCAACAACAGAGGCAAAAATGAGAACGGACATACCGTTTGAAATTCCGCGCTGGCTGATGAGTTCACCAATCCACATCAATAATGCTGTACCAGCAACTAATGATGGAATAACAAGCAAGGCACGTGGCATGAATGGATCGAGCAACACGACGTCTGGAGCTTGTGCTGCTGCACCAATAAAGGCTGAGCCGTTTCCTTGTCCGAAGATAAAGGTCAAACCAGAGCCCTGCAACAACGCAATTGCAATCGCAACGTAACGAGTCCACTGTGTGATTTTTCGCTGACCAACAGCACCCATTTCTTGCCACTCTTGCAACTTTGGAATGACAACGTTCAACACCTGCATGATGATGCTGGAGGTGATGTACGGCATGATGCCAAGCGCGAAAATGGAGAACGAACCAAATGCTCCACCGGAGAAAAGGTTCAAGAAGCCAAGTGCACCTTGTGAGTTTGCAGCCTCGCGAAGTTGAGCGACAGCATTGGAGTCCACACCAGGAACGCGAACCGCAGATCCGAATCTGTAGACGAGGATCATCAGCATGGTGAAGAAGAGCTTGTTACGAAGATCTTCCACCTTGAAGATGTTCTTCACGTTTGAGAACACGTGGTACTCCTTGTTGACGTCGGGCTAGAAGTCGCGACGCGATTAGCGGTTGGTGAATTGGTTGCCGTTCGCAGCGGGGCGAACCTTGAATGGCAACGGCAAGATTGTCACAGATCCACCGGCGGCAACGATGGCCTTTTCAGCGGACTTAGACACTGCATGTGCAGACACCTTGACAGCAATAGAAATCTCTCCGCGACCAAGAACCTTGACGTAGGTGCCCTTGTGAGCAACACCCTTGTCAACGAGGATTTCTGGTGTTACTTCACCCAGACCAAGGTCGTTCAAGGAGTCGAGGTTGACGGCGTAGTACTCCACGCGGAACGGGTTGTTGAACCCCTTCAACTTTGGAACACGTTGCTTCAATGGCATCTGACCACCTTCGAAACCACGTGCAACCTTGCCGCGACCGCGTGCATGCTGACCCTTGGTACCACGGCCGGCGGTCTTACCGCCCTTACCGCCTGTACCACGGCCAACGCGCTTCTGGCGCTTGACACTTCCTGGTGCTGGTGCGAGTTCATCGACGCGCATGATCAGTTCTCCTGTACTTCGATGAGGTGTGGAACGCGTGCGAGCATTCCACGAATTTCTGGACGATCGGGAACAGTGTTGGTGTCGCCAATCTTGCTGAGACCAAGTGCGCGAAGTGTTCCGCGTGTCTTTGGCTTTGCGCCAATCTTTGAGCGCTTCAGAGTAACGGTGATTGTCTTTTCAGCCATGACTAGTGAGCCTCTCCTGCTGCAGCCGCTTTCTTGCGATCTGTGTAGGCCTTCAACATTCCCTTTGGTGCAAATGACTCGGCAGGGATGCCGCGACGCTTTGCAACCTCATCGGGACGTTGAAGTTGGCGAAGTCCTTCAATGGTGGCGCGTGCAACGTTGATTGCATTTGCTGAACCGAGCGACTTTGCAAGAACGTCGTGAATGCCTGCTTCTTCAAGAATGATTCGAGCAGCACCACCAGCGATAACTCCGGTACCAGGAGCTGCGGGCTTCAACAGCACGCGACCTGCGCCAGAGATTCCGAGA
>JBIIJW010000224.1:0-2962 GCA_044233525.1 Ilumatobacteraceae bacterium
GACAACTCCGAATACGGCAAGGGTCTTGCTGACATCGTTCAGACCTCACTTGGCGACAAGGCAGTTGAACTCAACAGCCTCGACCCAGAAGCATCTGACTATTCAGCAATCATCACTGCAGCTAAGGACGCAGGCGTTGACGCAGTGTTCTTCGGTGGCTACTACGCAGCAGCCGGCAAGCTTGCAAAGCAGATGGCAGACGCTGGTGTAACAGCAACCTTCTACTCAGGTGACGGAACACTCGACAAGGGCTTCATTGAAGCAGCAGGCCCAGCAGCAGAAGGCGCAATCCTTACCTGCACCTGCGCACCTTTCGACACCAACCCAGAGTTCTTGAAGGCATTCCAGGATGCAAACAATGGCGAGAACCCAGCAACCTATGCAGCAGAGGCATACGACGCAGCATCTGTATTCATTGCAGCAATCAAGGACGGCAAGACAACTCGCGCCGACATCCTTAGCTTCATCAATGGATACGACGCAGCTGGTGTGACCAAGCAGTTGAAGTGGGACGAAACAGGTGAAGTCACTGGCTCAGCTGTTTACGCTTACGAAATCAAGGACGGCGCCATCAAGGGCATCGGCCTCATCGAGTAAATCCTTCGGGACTACTACGTAGATCAGAAGCAGACGGTCGGGGAACTTTGTTCCTCGGCCGTCTGTTCTATCTAGGCTCTATTCATCACTACTTAACCTTGTCCTCTAAGGGAGCTGGTTCTTCTCATGCCTGATTGGCTCATTGTTCGAACATTCTGGGACCTCACCGTCACCGGTTTGGCGCTTGGTTCCATTTATGCACTTGTAGCGCTTGGCTACACATTGGTGTACGGCGTGTTGCGCCTCATCAACTTCGCGCACTCTGAAATCTTTATGGTGGGCACGTTTGGCGCTCTCCTTGCCTCATCGCAGTTCTTGAACATTCCACTGCTTGAAGACGGCAATTATCCCTATCGCACAGGAATGACCTTGATCTTTTTTCTCGTGGTCATTCTCATTGCAGCAATGTTGTTCTCCGGCATCAGTGCCGTTCTGTTGGAACGCGTGGCATATCGACCGCTACGTGGCAACGGTGAAAGTGTTGGAGCAATTGTTCTGGCGTTTCTGACGTCGTTTGTTGTCACGCTCATCTTCATTGACGACACAAAAATTAATCTCATCATCGCCCTCATAATGACTGCACCGATTGCGTATAGCTATTTGCGCATCTTTAAACGTGGTCGCCAAGCGCCACGACTGGCGTTCTTGATTTCAGCTATTGGTGCATCCACCGCCATTGCAGAGGCAGTTGGTGTGTGGGGCGTTCATGGTCGTGACCAGTACCAAACGGCACGACTTCTTGAAAAAAAGACACTATTCAACTTGTTTGGAACTGACGTACGCATTGACTACGTCATTGTGATTGTTGGCGCATTATTAATGATGACAGCACTCACATTGTTTGTGAACAAGACACGGCTTGGACGTGGAGTCCGCGCAGTTGCACAAGATGCTGAAACGTCGCGAATCCTCGGCGTCAACGTCGACATGATCATCATTGTCACTTTTGCCCTTGGTGGAGTGATGGCCGGTGGTGCAGCAATGTTGTTCACGCTGGTGTACGACCAAACTCGTTTCAACATTGGGTTCATTCTTGGTGTGAAGAGCTTCACCGCAGCAGTTCTTGGCGGAATTGGAAATCTCAAAGGTGCGCTACTTGGCGGACTTCTTCTTGGTCTCGTGGAGAACTATGGCTCGGCCATCTTTGGTGGACAATGGAAAGACGTCATTGCGTTCACAGTTCTTCTCATTGTGCTCATGTTCCGTCCTACTGGGCTTCTGGGTGAATCCCTTGGAAAGGCGCGTGTGTAGAGATGGCAAATGCAATCGTGTCCTCCTTCCGCCGTGGTGCAGATTCATTTGGTGATGCATTTCACCGCATGAACAAATGGCAGAAGTATTCGTTCTACGCCATTGTCATTGCGGCGTTGTACATGGCACCGTTCTGGCCCGATGTGCCAGTTCTTGGAGCAATTGTTGATACACCCGGAACACAGTTCTCCACTGTGCTGAACGACCAAGTCATCATCTTTGTCCTCGTTGCATTGGGACTGAACGTAGTGGTTGGGCTTGCTGGTCTACTCGACCTTGGCTATGTGGGTTTTTACGCAGTCGGTGCCTATGTCACAGCCATTCTTACTAGTGCCCATGGAAATCTTCCATGGTTGTTGTCGTTGCCCATTGCCGTTGTTGTGTCGATGATTTTTGGCGTGTTGTTGGGCGCACCAACATTGCGTTTGCGCGGCGATTATCTCGCCATCGTCACGTTGGGCTTTGGTGAAATCATTCGACTCACCGCCAAGAACATGGACTGGCTTGGCGCAAGTCGCGGAATCAGCAACATCAAGAAGCCACCATCATTCCTTGGGCTTAAGTTTGGTGTGTTAGATCCCAAGCCGTACTACTACCTTGGCCTCACATTGGTCTTGATTGTGGTGTTCGTGTTGCATCGTTTGGAGTACTCGCGCGTCGGTCGTGCATGGGTTTCAATTCGTGAAGATGAAGATGCAGCCGAGTTGATGGGTGTTCACACCTTCAAGTTCAAGTTGTGGGCGTTCACCATTGGTGCCGCTGTTGGTGGTCTCGCCGGAGTGCATTACGCCGGAAAAGTCGGATTCATCAACCCCGACAACTTCCCGTTGCAGCTCTCCATCTTGTTCTTAGCAGCGGTTGTTCTGGGAGGATCTGGGAATATGTACGGTGCCATTCTTGGTGGCGTTCTTGTTGCCTACGTACCAGAGCGCCTTCGAAACTTTGCCGACAAGCGCGTCTTCGTTTTCGGTGTGGTCCTTGTGCTCATGATGGTGTTCCGCCCAGAAGGAATCTTGCCGAAGCGCGTCGGAGATGAACATAAGAAACGATCTAGTTCTTCAGCAACAGAGGAGGTGGCATCATGAGTGAAGTACTCCTCGACTTCAACAATGTC
>JBIIJW010000184.1:0-3498 GCA_044233525.1 Ilumatobacteraceae bacterium
AACCTCGCCATCGAGAACAATGGAATGAACCATTTACAGATGATGAGTTAGACGCTTTTGCCGAGTTGTCACAGCGTTCCTCGTCTGTGCAAGTCGCCGTTGGTCTCACACCTGGCGATGGCGCTAGCGAACACCAAGTCATCAACAAATTGCTTCCTGCTATCCATGCAGGATGTAAGGCAGTTGTTTTGTGTTTCGACGATCTCCCAGTGCTTCATTCGGCGCAACAACATCAACACGTAGCCCACGCCGTGCGAGACGCCATCGGTGTTCCCGTGTGGATTGTTCCTACTCATTACGCAGGCATGAACGCTTCTCCGTATCTCACAGCGCTTTGCACAGGGCTACATCCAGACATCGAAGTGATGTGGACGGGCCGAACGGTGGTGACCGACAGCATCACATCAACAGATGCACAACAGCGCGCAAAGGTAACAGGCGGGCGGCGACCACTTTTGTGGGACAACACACCGGTGAACGATGCACGAATGCGTCCGCATTTAAACATGGGGCCTCTCACGGGACGAGACAACACACTCCTCGCGAGTTGTTCAGGATTCTTGTGGAATCCAATGGAAGAGTTTGCGGCATCCTTGCCAACTCTTGTATCTGCTGCTGCGTGGTGTCGCAAAGAAAACGCAATTGATGCGTGGAGCTCATATGTTGATGCACACAATCTTCGATTGATTGCTGAAGCCACGGCCTATCGCACCGATGCTCATTGGCCAGGAGACAATCCCTCAACCGAATGGTGGCAAGCAGTGAAAGAACTCACGGTCAGCGATGATCAATTGTTGCCGTGGGTTGAGGCGGCGAAGCAAGGAGCACAACTTGCACTTGCGGCACGTCAGGTGATCACTGCTGAACATGAGTTGACGCAAAAAGAGCGCAACGCCATTCTTTTTCAATTGATGGGATGGGCTGCGTATCAGTCGCAGGAGAAAAAGACTTTTGGTGCCGGCCCACGTACTCGTCCAATTGCTACACAAGACTCAGACGGCCGCTTTGCATTGATGCCGTCATCTATCGAAGAGTCGGACTCTCTTGTTGATGTCCTTGTGCGTCAAGCACTTCATCTTCTCAAGGGCTAATTCTCATTCATTCTCGATAGCGTGAACACATGCCCGCAGGAAAGACAACACACGAACATGTCGAAGCGGCCGATATTGCGCATCATGTGGCCACCAAGTTGTCCGAAATTGGTCAGCGCTTTACAACGGGCAGACGAACAATCGTTGAAGCTCTCACACATTCCCAACGTCCATTGTCCATTCCAGAAATTCTCGAGCAAGCAAAAGATTTGCCGCAGTCGTCTGTGTATCGCAACCTCACTGTTTTGGAGAACGCAGGGGTCGTCGTGCGCGTGATCACCACCGATGAGTGGGCGCGTTTTGAACTCAGCGAAGACATCACTGGTCATCACCATCACATGGTCTGCAGCGTGTGCGGGTGGGTGGACGATGTGCGCATCCCCGATCGCATCGAAGATGAACTTGATGCTGCGCTCATGAAAGTTGCATCAAAGGCTGGGTTCACCATGGCTCATCATCGTCTGGACGTTGTTGGAGTGTGCAAGTCATGCCAGTGAAAATTGCGTCAGCATTGGAAGTGCCACCACTTTTGCCCGGACGAATTGTTCATCTCCCTGGTCGCGGTGAAATCTTTGTTCGCCATCACATTCATCGAAATCCTGAGGCACCAACACTGCTGTTGTTACACGGGTGGACGGCCTCGTCAGACCTTCAGTTCTTCACGGCGTATGAGGAACTTGCCCAGCACTATTCCGTGATTGGTGTCGACCATCGTGGTCACGGTCGTGGCTTGCGCCCTAATCGACCATTTGCTTTAGAAGACTGCGCCGACGACGCAGCAGACGTGGTGCGAGCTCTCGGTATTGGTTCGGTCACACTTGTTGGCTACTCCATGGGTGGCCCTATTAGCTTGCTGCTGTGGAAACGACATCCAGAATTAGTTGATGCCATGGTGTTGCAGGCAACAGCTCTGGAATGGAACGGAACACGCAGCGAACGCAATCGATGGAGAGTGGGGCATGCACTCGGACCAGTGATTCGTCGCGTCAGTACTCCACGAATGATTCGCTTCGGTTTACGTAAAGCAATTCCACGAGGTCACGAACTGAGTCGATTCATTCCATGGATTGTTGGCGAAGTTCGCCGCAATGACCAATGGATGGTGAGCGAAGCGGGGCGAGCAATTTCGCATTTCGACGCACGGGGTTTTGCTGCAGAGGTTGATGTGCCAGCCGCTTTTGTTCTCACCACGCATGATCGACTGGTGCTTCCGCACAAGCAAAAGGCGGTGGCAGACGCCATTCGCGCAGAGGTTATTGAGCTACATGGCGACCATTTGGCACCCATGCAGATGCCACGAGAATTTTCTGCAGCTACGCGTCGCGCTGTTGAGTTGGTGCAGAGTCGTTTGAACGCTGGATAAGAGCATCCAACGCTTCGTTAATGCGCTCTAGTTGATCGCGAAGATCTTCGGTAGTGACAACGTCGGCTAATGCCAAACGCACACCAGCAAGTTCGCGCGCCAAGTATTCAGTATCGGCTTGTGTACGTGCTGCCATTTCGCGGTCGCGCTCTAATTGTTCGCGGTCGCGATCTTCTTGACGATTCTGCGCTAACAGAATGAGTGGCGCTGCATAGGACGCTTGCAACGACAAAATCAATGTGAGGAAGATGAATGGATAGTCGTCGAACGGCGCGATGTTGAAGACGTTGACCGTGACCCACAAGAACACAATGACCGTTTGAATAACGAGATAACGACCGGTACCAAGGAATCGTGCAATGGCTTCGCTGAACTGACCGAATGCATCGGGGTCATAGTGAATGCCAACGCGACGTCGCTGACGTGGCGTGCTGAGATCTTGACGGCGCTTCATGACTGAGCCGCCTGACGACGACGCTGGCGCCAGTCGGCGGGCAGCATGCGGTCGAGAACGTCGTCAACGGTGATGGCGCCCAGCAAACGTCCGGCGCCGTCGCACACACCAACGGCCAGCAAGTTATAAGAGGCAAGAAACTCTGCCACTTCACGATCTGACAACGATGGCAACACGGTTGGTTCTTTTGCGATGCAACGACCAAGTTCTGTGCTGGGTGGTTCGCGCAAAAGTCGCTGCAAGTGAACAACACCGAGGTATGTACCGGTGGGTGCCTTGTATGGCGGTTGCGTGACAAACACTTGCGCAGCGATGGACACCAACCAGTCGGGGTCACGCACTTGTGCAAGAGCTTCAGCAACCGTTGCGTTTGCAGGCATGATGATGATTTCTGGTGTCATCAATGCGCCAGCAGTGCCGGGCGCGTATGACAACAGCGAACGCACAACATCTGCGTCTTCGTCGTCCATGGCCTCCAGAACTTCTGCACGACGTTGCGCTGGCATTTCCGCTAAGAGGTCGGCCAAGTCGTCGAATTCCATTTCTTCAAGAACGTCAATGACTCGATCAAGATCAAGATTTGAAATCAA
>JBIIJW010000185.1:0-3461 GCA_044233525.1 Ilumatobacteraceae bacterium
ATTGCAATGGCAGTGGTGCTGGCGCTGGTACCCAGCCCGTGCAGTGCACAGACTGTGGTGGAACGGGTCAGGTCCGACGCGTTCGACAAAGCATGCTCGGCCAGATGGTGACCACTGGGCCATGTGGCCGCTGCGGTGGTATTGGCGAAGTGGTTGTTACTCCGTGTTCATCATGTTCTGGTGAAGGTCGTAAAGCCTCACGCGAGTCCTACACAGTTGATGTTCCAGCGGGTATTCGCTCTGGTCAAACACTGCGCTTGTCTGGTCGAGGCGCCGCTGGTCCACGCGGTGGTGAACCTGGTGATTTGTATGTTCATGTTGCGGTGGCACAGCACCAAGATTTCATTCGTGATGAAGACGACCTGGTGTTCCATCTTCCGTTAACAATCTCCCAAGCGGCACTCGGTGTGCACACCGTTCTTGATGCACTAGATGGCGAACTTGATTTGGTGGTTCCCTCGGGTACCCAGCATGGGCGTGAATTTGTTGCACGCGGACGTGGAGTTCCGCATTTGAATGGGCGGGGTCGAGGAAATCTGCGAGTACGAGTATCAGTTACCGTGCCCACGTCATTAACCGAGGAACAAGAGCAACTGTTACGCCGATTGGCAGAAATTTCGGGCGACGAAGTGGCCTCGCCGGATAAAGGCTTGTTCTCACGAATTAAGTCGGCGTTTTCGTGAACCCACTTTTGCGAGATTCGGCCGCACATGTCTTTGTGGCCAATCTTTCTTCGCCAGAGTTGTCGTCGGACGATCTGCATCATCTAAAGAAAGTTCTTCGTTTGCGCGATGGCGAACATGTGACGTGTTCCGATGGCCGTGGACAATGGCGTGTGTGTCAATGGAATGAGGGCGCTCTTCAGTTGCATGGCGATGTCATTGTTGAAGATGCTCCCACGTCGCTTCTGCGTGTTGCTATTGCACCAGTGAAGGGTGACCGAACAGATTTTGTTGTTGAGAAATTGGTGGAGGTTGGAGTTGACACCATTGTGGTTCTGGCGCCGGTGGAGAGAAGTGTGGTGCGTTGGGCTCACGATAAGACGGCACATGTGATGGAGCGCTATCAACGCATCGCACGAGCCGCCGCCATGCAAAGTCGACGTGTTGTTCTGCCCGAGGTCGTTGGTCCGGTCCCGCTGGGGAGCCTCGATGCAGACGGAGTGGCGTTTGCAGAACCAGGCGGTACCTCCAATTGGGGCGCAGTCACCACGGTGGTCATTGGCCCAGAGGGTGGATTCTCGGAGTCAGAATTGGCTGCTGCTCCCGCCACGATTGACCTCGGACCCCACATTTTGCGGGCAGAAACGGCGGCCATCGTGGCAGCTGCTCAGATGGTCGCACACTGGCGGCGTTGAATGCACCACACTGTGTGGTGCCATGGCTGCTTTATCTGACGACGATCTTCTTCACGATTCACCTTTCACACGGCTTGTCGGCGACCGCCTTCGCCGCATTCGTCAGCAGAAACAGTGGTCACTCTCAGATGTCGAGGCGCAAAGCGATAGTGAGTTCAAGGCTTCGGTTCTTGGCGCGTATGAGCGCGGCGAACGAGCAATTTCAGTGCCACGCCTCGAACGGCTAGCGCGTTTCTATGGCGTCAGTATTGACCAATTACTGCCGCGCGACACTCAACACGTCAGCGACGCGGGAACCATTGTGGATGGCGCGCCGAAGAAACTCCGTATTGATGTTGCAAAGCTGTCAACAATGTCCGGCCAGCATTTTGAGATGTTGGAACGCTTTCTGCGGATGATTCAAGTGCAGCGCCAAGATTTCAATGGCAAAGTCATTACGGTTCGTGCACACGACACGCGTGCCATTGCCGTCATGCTTGATGTTCCTGTCGACAGCGTGGGCGACAAGTTGAGTGAACTTGGTTTGTTGTTTGTTCCGCCTGCGGCCCAATAACTCGGCATACTTCATTCATGGCTGAATTCGGGATCTACGTTCATATCCCGTTTTGTCGGCATCGGTGCGACTACTGCGCCTTTGCAACATGGACAGACCGCGACCATCTGATGGAGTCGTACGTTGACGCGGTCGTCACGGACATTCAGAGGTCGGTGGAACGTGGCTTGCCCGTTGCAGACACGGTGTTTTTTGGTGGAGGTACGCCGACGCGTTTGGCTCCCGATCTTCTCGCAAAAATTGTTACTGCAATTCCTATCTCACCTCATGCTGAGATCACGGTTGAATGCAATCCAGATGATGTCACTCCCGAGATGATGCGGGTCTATGCCAATGCGGGCGTCAATCGGGTCAGCATTGGTGTACAGGCAATGGTTAGCCATGTTCTTGTCGCATTAGGTCGCACACACAATCCTTCGAATGTCGCGCTTGCTGTTGAGGCTGCACGTAGCGCTGGAATTTCATCCATCAATCTCGACATCATGTATGGCGCACACGGAGAGACATTGGACGACTGGAAACAAACGGTTGAACAAATTGTCGCATTACGGCCAACTCATGTTTCTGCGTACGGTCTCACAGTGGAAGCGGGCACTCCGTTAGCCGAAGACCCAGCACGTCATCCTGATGATGACGATCAAGCGGATAAATACATCGTGACCGATGATGTTTTGTCTGCGTCTGGGCTAACGAATTATGAGATTTCGAACTGGGCTCTTCCGGGCCATGAATGTCGACACAACATGGTGTACTGGATGCAGGGGAACTATCAAGGGTTTGGCTGTGCAGCGCATTCACATGAAAATGGACGTCGATGGTGGAATGTGCGCACTCCAGATCGGTACATCGCTTGTGTTCAGAGCGATGAATCGGTGGAAGCTGCCGATGAACTACTTGATGCTCCAACGAGAGCACGAGAGGCGCTAGAGCTTTCGCTACGTACATCTCGTGGCGTGCCGTTAGATGCACTAAACCACGCCGAATTAGAAGGAATCGTCGAGGTGCACGGGGATCGACTTGTTCTCACGCGCCAGGGTCGACTTCTGGCAAACGACGTGAGTCTCCGCTTGAAGCCCTCAAGTCGAGGTGGTAAGGCAACCTAATTGAAAGTGGATTCGGAGCCTTTATTCCAGAAAAATCCCTAGCAACAATCTTAAATCAGCTCGAATTATTGAAATTGATGTCCAACATTTGGCAAACTGAACCATGGTTGCTTCGCTACAAAAGACTTTGACCTGCATTCTTCTGGCGGCCACTATCGCTTTTGTCAATTTTGGTGGGGGTATTGAGAAGGTCTCGGCTGCATCCCAAAAATCAACTTATGTCGTGCGCCTGAAGTCTGACAAAACACTTGCACAATTCATCACTTCTGAAGTCAAGCAAGGAACGAAACTGGACGAAGTTTTTTCGGCGGTGTTTCCTGGATTTTCATCAAAACTGACGTCAGCACAAGTTTTGCGCTTAAAGAGGAATAAGAATGTTCTTTCAGTTAGTCGTCTGACGAAATTTTCAGTTCCAACAAAACTTGGTTCTACTCAGTCTGGGAGCGTA
>JBIIJW010000016.1:0-13694 GCA_044233525.1 Ilumatobacteraceae bacterium
AGATGAGAGCAAAGCAATCGTCAGGATTTTTCTGATGACAAGTTGAATGTTCATGTAGATCCTTTTTGTTAAACGTCGCCTGGCGCCAGTGGCCGGTCGGATTCCTGTTGTGATTGCGCAATCTTCCACGCCAACCAAATAAAGAGGAACTGGAACGGGAGACGTCCATACGACACGATTTGATCGCTGAATGGCTGATCGCGCCAATCCCATGCCATGTACAAGTTGGCTGGGTACACCGCGATGTACAGCCACACTGCAGCAATGGCGCCTGCGCGGCGCGTTGATGGGCGAAGCAAGAGATACGCAATCACCAGTTCAGCGATACCACTTATATACGTCCAAAAAGCTTCACTAGGCGGAAGCCATGGCGGAACAATGTCGTTGAAGAAATCAGGCGACACAAAATGCATGACTCCGGCGAATCCAACGAAAAGTCCCATGATGACAGCAATTCGATTCCACAACTGAGTGTTCATTCGGCGTTCTCCGTTAAAACAAATTGAAGCGCAGCATCTGCTGCGGGCGAGGGGAGCGACCAAATGAGATCGCGTAGCAAGATTGCTTCGTTCACATTCAACGACAAGCGGCGCATTGCATCGTGGAGACGTGAGATTGCAGCAGTGTAGGCGTCGGGGTGAAGAAGTTGTGTGTTGCGAACAAGCTCATCGCGATATACGCCAGCAATTTCAGTGAGACCTGCACGCAACTCATCGGTGCGATGTCGACGAATCTCGCGCTTGTGCTTGTCTTCCAACTGCTTCTTGCCTCCACGCTTCACACCCATGAGCACCAGTGTCTTCTCAACATCGGCAGCTTCTTGTTCGTGGCGCTGACTAAGCGGTTCAGTGGAATCGTCTATGAGTCCAAGAATCTGTTCAACAATGGCAGCAACAGTTGCGCCTGTTCCATCAATTCGTTTTGGAATGTTGGCGAAGAAATCTCGACGGTGCGATAACTGCTTGTCATTTGCGAGAAGTCGTCCACGAATCAAACTTCCATGCGCAGAGCGAGCCGCAGCATCTGCAGCGTCTGCAGAAATTCCTTCTCGCTGCAACACAGCAGAAATCACCGAGTTCTCCAAGGGGCTGAAGTGAATAGTGATGCAACGCGATGCAATGGTCACTAACGATTCATCAACTTGTTCGGCCAACATGATGAAGAAGACTCCGGGCGCTGGCTCCTCCAGCGTCTTCAACAGGCGAACAATTGCTGCGGGCTGCATGAGGTGCACCTCGTGCATGATGATGACTTTGCGAGCGCCTTCGGTGGGAGTCATAGATGCAACGCGGATGACTTCGTCGGCCTGGTCCTTCAAGATAGAAGCACCTTCACGTTTCACTTCGTGAACATCGGGGTGGGTACCACGCCACGCCATGTCGTTAGTGCGATGCGATAAGTCATCGGTCTGTGACAACAGAACTCCGGCGAAGGCCCGAGCCGCTTCTTCCTTGCCACAGCCTTCTGGGCCCACGAATAGATAGGCATGAACTGGTTGTGTAGACGCACGGCGAAGATGGTCGACTGCGCGATCTTGTCCAAGCACGACATCCCACACCGATTCCACGGTGTTGAGACTACTCACCAAGTCTGTCGAGGACAGCGGTGCGAATGGCAGCCTCTACGTCGTCTTTCGACATGGTGCCGTCAATCACAATCCAGCGTTGTGGGTCTGCCGAACGCAATTCGGTGAATCCTTGTGCGATTCGTGCGAAGAACTCGGCGCCCTCGCGCTCAAAACGGTCAAGGTTTCGTTTGGCGAGGCGCTCATTCAAAATGTCTGTTGGAACGTCGATGTAAATCACCATGTCTGGCAAACGGTTATTCAACGCCCATGTTGAAATGGACAGCAAGTCTTCGGTGCCCAATTGGCGTCCGTAACCCTGATACGCCAGTGTCGAATAAATAGAACGGTCACTCACCACATGTTGGCCGCGAGCGAGTGCTGGCTGAATAATTTCTGCCATGTGCTGTGCACGGTCTGCCGCCATTAATAGCGCTTCCGTGCGTCGATCGAGATCGGTGTTTTCGGTATCGGCAAGTATTGCGCGCAACAATGAACCAATGCGTGTTCCGCCTGGCTCACGGGTGATGACTGCGTTGAGATGTTCACCAAGACGTTTTGTGTGCGTGCTTTTGCCGCAGCCTTCTAAGCCTTCAAGAACGATGTAGGACGCTGTGGTCACTCGTCGTCTGCTTTCGGAGCAGCCTTCTTTTTTGCTGCAGCTTTCTTCGCAGGGGCTTTCTTCTTTGCGGGTGCTTTCTTGGCTGCGGCCTTCTTTGCAGGCGCTTTACGAGCACCCGACTTCTTCTTTGGCCCGCCATTTGCCTCAATGTATTCACGACGCAACTGCAACAACTCGTATGCGCGCTCGTTTGTCATTGCTTCCATGCGATCACCGCGTGTGAGACCTGCATTTGTTTCACCATCGGTGACGTAATCACCGAAGCGACCTTCTTTCCCAACAACTGGCTTGCCACTTGCTGGATCATTTCCAAATTCGCGCAGTGGTGGTTTGGCTGCAGCGCGACCGCGACCAAATGTGCGTGGTGTTGCCAACAATGCCAGTGCTTCATCCAGAGTGACTGTCAGCAACTGCTCTTCAGTTTGCAACGAGCGGCTCTCTTTGCCCTTTGCAACATATGGACCGTATCGACCGTTCTGTGCGGTAATGGTTTCGCCATCTGCAGGATCGACACCAACGGCGCGGGGAAGAGACAGTAAGTCAAGACAGTCTTGCAGCGACATGCGGTCAACGTTCATTGTTTTGAACAACGATGCCATTTTCGGTTTCTCTAGCCCAGCAGGTGGTTCGTCCATCGTGCCCCACTGAACGTAAGGGCCATATCGACCAGACTTCACAAACACCGGATAACCCTCGTGTTCGCCGATTGGAACGTCTCCCTTTGGTGCCTTTAATAAGGCAACCGCAACATCGCATGTCAATTCGTCTGGTGTCATGGTGTCGGGAACGCTCGCTGTACTTTCACCACTGCGAACATAGGGGCCATATAAGCCGGGCTTCACAACAACGTCATCGCCAGTATCTGGGTGAATTCCAAGCTGGAATGTGTTGAGAGCTGCGGCATCAATGGTGTCGAGATTTGAAGTGACGATATTACGAAGACCTGGCTCGTGTTCACCGCCAAAATAAAACTCTTGCAGCCACTCAGTTTTCTTTAGTTCTCCACGCGCGATTGCGTCGAGGTCGGCATCGAGATCTGCAGTGAATTCGTAGTCAACAAGTGAGTTGAAGTTGTTTTCCATCAACTTCACCACGGAGAACGCAGTCCACGTGGGAACAAGTGATGTTCCCTTCTTCCATAAGTAGTGACCACGATCGACCATTGTTGAGATAATGGAGGCCCATGTAGATGGACGTCCGATTCCCTTTGCTTCTAGTTCTTTCACCAACGATGCTTCTGTGTACCGAGGTGGTGGCGTAGTGGAGTGCGACGTTGATGTGTATTCCGAAACAACGACTGAGTTTCCTGGAGCAAGTGGCGGCAACAACAAGGCTTTTTCGTCGTCGCCTTCAGATTCATCTTCATCGCGTGACTCTTCATAGGCAGCGCGATAACCCGCAAACTTAATGGTGGTACCGCTGGCCGAGAATTCACAATCACTGCGGTCTGCATTTGCAGCAGTTGCACCGAGGCGAACGCTGGTAGTCATTCCGGCAGTGTCTGCCATTTGTGATGCAAGGGTGCGTTGCCAAATAAGTCGGTACACCGTGAGATCTTGACCACGCAATTCGCTTGATAGTGAATCTGGCGAGCGCAGTGGAAGCGCAGGACGAATGGCTTCGTGTGCTTCCTGTGCATTCTTGACTTTGTTGGTGAACTTGCGTGGACCATTTGGTGACACATAGTCGTTTCCGTAATCGCGCTGAATGTACGTACGAATTTCTCCAATTGCTTCATCAGACAGCGTGACGGAGTCTGTACGCATGTAGGTGATGAATCCACGTTCATACAAGCCTTGTGCAATGCTCATGACTTGTCGACCCGACAGACGCAACTTTCGGCCTGCCTCTTGCTGCAATGTGCTGGTGGTGAATGGTGCTTTTGGTGACGAGCGATATGGCTTCTCATCAACGGAACGCACAAGCAGGTCGACTCCCGCTAGCCCGTTCACTAATTCAGTTCCTAATGCGGACGAAACAACGAGAACGTCATCGTTTGCAACACCAAGTTCCGAGAAGTCTTTGCCGGTCGCCACGCGTTGCCCATTGACCGACACAAGTTTTGCGGTGAAGGAAGGAGTGGTGGATGTAATGGCTTCGAGAGAGAAGTAATCGGCAGCGCGGAACTTAATTCGTTCGCGTTCACGTTCGACAACCAAACGCAATGCTGGGCTCTGCACACGGCCGGCAGATAATCCACGGTTGACGCGGCGCCACAAGACGGGCGAGACTTCGTATCCATATAGACGGTCAAGAATTCGACGCGCTTCTGCAGCATCCACCAAGCCGTAGTCGAGATCGCGCGGATTCTCTACTGCTTCACGGATTGACTTCGCATTGATCTCGTGGAACACCATGCGATGGACTGGAACTTTTGGCTTCAACTGTTCCAGGAGGTGCCACGAAATGGCTTCGCCTTCACGGTCTTCGTCCGTTGCCAGATACAACGCCGTTGCATCTTTGAGGGCAGCCTTTAGTTCCTTCACCACCGTGCGACCGCGTTCGGTGAGTTCGTACGAGGGCTTGAATCCGTTCTCAACGTCGACGGCCAAACCTTTGCTGGGAAGGTCGGCAATATGGCCCACTGAGGGACGAACATCGAACTCCGGACCCAGATATTGGGAGATGGTTTTGGCCTTCGCGGGGGACTCAACAATGACTAATGACTTGGACATACCTATTTCATCGCTATGTGATTTGACCCCGCCTTGTCAAGGCGAAACCATGAAACCCTTACGGGGCTAGGGTTTGGTGGCGGTCTCAGGGGTGCCCTCAATGATGTGGACGTGATGTGTCCCCTCTACATCGATGCGAGGCAGCACCTTGTCTAGCCATTTCGGGATCCACCAGTTGCGGTCTCCCAGCAATTCCATGGTGGCGGGAACGAGCAACATTCGCACCACCGTGGCATCAATGAAGACAGCGACCGCCATTCCCATGCCGAACAGCTTCAACTGACGGTCTGGCGCAAGCACGAACGCGGCGAAAACACACACCATGATGAGAGCCGCCGCAGTAATCACACGCGCGGTTGCTGCAACGCCATCGGCAACGGCAACGGCATTGTCGCCATGTCGGTGGTATTCCTCTTTCATACGAGACAAAAGGAAGACTTCGTAGTCCATGGAAAGGCCGAACACGATGGCGAAGAGGAACATGGGAGCCCATGCTTCGATCGGGCCCGGTTTTCCAATTCCGAAGAAGTCACCCATCCAACCCCATTGGAACACCGCCACGATCACGCCATAGGCCGCACCAACGGATAACAAGTTCATCAACACTGCTTTCAAGGGCACGAGGATGCTGCGGAACACAGCCATCAACAAGATGAATGACAACACCAACACAATTCCAATCAACCATGGAAGTCGTTGAGAGAGATAGTCAGAGAAATCAATACCGCCTGCGGTGAAGCCTCCAACTTTTGCATCAACGTTGGTTGCGGGAATGACATCTGAACGAAGTCGATGAACAAGGTCTGATGTTGCTTCATCTTGTGGTGCGGTCTTTGGATATGCGATGACCAATCCCACTTCGTCGCTTGGAAGTGGAACCGGTATCGCCGCAGCGACCCCTTCGTCTTTATTGAGCGCGGCAGCGAACTCTTTCATCGCTTCAGGATTCTGTGGCGTATCTCCACCAACGCTGATGTACAGGGGACCATTGAATCCCGGCCCAAAGCCTTCACTAATGAGGTCATAGGCACGACGTACATCTGTTGATTCATCTGCGTTTCCGTTGTCACTAAAGCCAAGGCGCAACGAAAACATTGGCGCGGACAACACACCAAGCAGAACAATGGATGCGATGAGGGAAATCCATGGGCGATGTTGCACAACGCGACTCCAACGCCACCACACCGAATGCTGGTGATTGTTCTGTGCGCGATGGGGAAGTGGTGCGCGTAATGATGGAACAAAGAGACGCAACACTTGCACCACGATGGCCACAATCACGCCAGCAAGAGCAATTTGAATGGTGTGAGTGAGGATGGCAAACATTCCGCCAACTACGGCAATCGCAAGCGAGATAACAGCGGCATAGGACGTGTTATCAATGCGCGTTCCCACCATTGCGAGAAGTGATGGCAACAAGGTCACCGATGCCACCATCATCACTGCAACTCCGATTGCCATTGCAACGGAGAAGCCGCTCACAAATGCCAAACCGATGGAGAGAAGTCCAAGTAGTGCGACGACAACTGTGACTCCAGCGAAGAGGACAGCGCGGCCAGATGTGTCAATTGCTTCGACAATTGACTCTTCAACAGACATTCCATCGTGGAGTGCTTCGCGGTATCGCGTGACAATAAATAAGGCATAGTCAATGCCCACACCTAGACCAATCATGGCCACCATTGATGTTGCTTCACTTGGCATGGACATCAAGTTGCTGACAATGGTGACGACACCTGATGCTGCGGCAAGACCAAGCAATGCCACACCAATAGGAAGACCCATGGCAATGACGGAGCCGAACGCCAGCACCAGAATGATGATTGCAGCAAGAAGGCCCAATGCTTCGCTCTCGGGGATTTCAAAGATGCGGAATAACTGACCGCCATACTCAATACGAAGTCCGTCAGTGCTGCGTAAAGACGCTGTGATCTCTTTGATTTCCTTGGCAACAACTTCCATTTCGGTAAGCGACATGTTTTCAGGAGTGGTCACTTGTGCAAAGGCAATGGTGCGACTTTGGTTGACTTGAGTTGGAACGTCGTAAGGGCTGAGAACCCGGATGAGTGGAATCTTTGCAACCTGTGTCAGTGCGGCAGAGAATGCTGCTTTTGTTGCCGGATCATCAATAGTCGTGTCAGCCTTGATGACAATCTGACTACTTTCTCCACCGTCGCTTGGGCTGACCTTTGAGATCATCTCTTGGGCGACACGCGCATCACTTTCAGGCAATTCCATCTCGGTGCGGAATCCATTTCCTATTGCTCCACTTGCAATAGAGATGATGATGACAAGAGGTAACCAGATTCCAAGAACCATGGTCTTTTTCCGGCGAACAGCAAATGTGGCGAGTTGACGCAGCACGAGGGGTCCTTTAGATAGGGGGCGTGTAAATGCTAGGCATTTTCTGCCTTGGACGAGATGGAGAGCGATACGGTTTCTATCAATGAATTCACATGTCACACACTCCGAGGGCCCCGGTTCACCGGTGTTAACGGGCCGTGTGACACGTCTTGATCGAGGTTGGAGCTCTGTTCTTCTTGATGATGGTGACGTCATCCGTGTTCGAAACCTTGGTGTAGAAGTTTCAGTCGGGGATCAGGTCTCGGTTTCTTCGGACAAAGAAAGAATCGAGTCTGTTCACGAGCGGCAAAGCGCGCTGACACGTCGAAGTTCGTTTGAAGGTGCGCGAGGCAGCCGACAGATTGTGGCCAGCAACATCGACACGGTGTTCTTGGTGCATGCAGTTAATGCGGATGTTAATCAACGTCGTTTGGAACGGGAGCTTGTACTTGGTTTTGATAGTGGAGCAACTCCCGTTGTACTGCTCACCAAAATTGACACTGTTGATGAAACAGAAGTTCAACGTGTTCAAACTGAATTGCAAGAAGTGGCACTAGATGTTGAGGTCATTCCCGTGAGTTCTCGTACTGGGGTTGGCATCGATCGTGTGCGGTCATTTGCGCGTGCAGGTGAAACCGTTGCATTCATTGGTGCAAGCGGTGTGGGTAAATCAACATTGGTGAATGCATTGGTTGGGTATGAAGTCCAACGAACTGGCGAAGTACGCGAAGATGATCAACGCGGACGACACACCACAGTGGCGGCCGAACTCATTGCGCTACCTGGCAGTGGTTGGTTGTTAGATACGCCCGGACTGCGTGCAGTCACGTTATGGACAAGTGGCGTTGGTATTGAACGAGCGTTCCGCGACGTTTTTGATGTTGCTGAGAATTGCCGATTTAGAGACTGCAAACACATAGACGAACCCGATTGCGCTGTGATGGCAGCAATTAATCAAGGTGAACTAAAAGAATCCCGACTGACGTCGATGAGGCGATTAGTTGCTGAAGAACTTGCAGTTGAGGAAGAGCAAGTTGAGCGTGAACGTGCGCTAGACAAGCGTGGCGTGCGCCGTAAGCCGCCGCGCTAATTGGAGAACTGCAACCCAACAATTGTTCCGCCACCTGCGTTGTCTAGAACGTAGGTGTGGGCGTTGTTGTCTTCAGCAAACTGCGCAACAATGGCAAGACCTAAGCCAGATCCCGGCATTGAACGCGTTGCAGTGGCTCGATAAAACCGATCAAACACTTTTGTTTTGTCTTCATCTGAAATACCTGGTCCGTGATCGCGCACTTCAACACGTTGCGCGCCAACATGAATTTCTATTTCTGATGAACCGTTACTGAATTTGATTGCGTTGTCCACCAGATTTGACAATGCTCGTTCTAGTTGCTGTACCCGTGCGGAAACAATGTGATGCTCGGTGATATGAACAGTGACTGGTGACGTTGTACGCCGCGAGGCACGAGTGGCGATTTCATGTGCTAAATCAGCAAGATCAACTTGCGAGGGTGCTTCGGCTGAACGTTGATCTGTGGCTAACGCATTCAGTTCTGTACTGAGGTCTGTGAGTTCGTCTACTTCGGCTTTTATATCCGCGAGAATCGCTTGTCGATCTGCATCGGGCAACGTTGCGCGTTCTAGCAGTTCTGCATTTGCGCGAAGGCTGGTGAGGGGTGTGCGTAGTTCATGGCTTGCGTCTTGAATAAGTCTGCGCTGACGATCACTGCTGTCTCGCAACGCAGCCAACATGGTGTTGAAGCTGCGCGCTAATTGAGATACCTCATCGTTTCCCTTTACATTGATGGTTTCTTCGAGATTTTGGGTGACAGCAATTGATTCAGCGGTTGCCGCCAATCTCTCAATGGGTTGGCTAATGCGACGTGCAAACAACCAGCCCGCCGCACCAGAGATGACAACAGCAAGAAATGCAAAGAGTGGTAGCCAGATACGCATTCCTCGTTGCGCATCCACAACAATCTGGTTGTCTTTAGCGACTTGAATCAGGGTGCCGTCCGATGCAGCCACTGTGAGCACTTTGAATTGGTGTGAATTGATGGTGATGGTGTTCTTGCTGACCATTGTGCTTCCAGGCAAGAGTGCTCGGTCCGCCGTTGTGACCGGAAGAGTTGGATTCTCGGGGCGTCCGAGAACGCGTCCATCAGGAAGCACGACTTGAGTAATGGAGTCCGTTTCGGTTTGCAGAATTGCACGGTTAACAGGCCCCCGACCAAATGCGTCTTGCCAACTAAAGAAGGGATCGGCAACAATGCCAAGAATTGTTTCAATTCGCTTATTCAACGATTCGTTGACTTGGGCCGACAATTGAGATGTTGCTATTTGGTAAGCGCCAACACTCATGGCTGTTGCGAGTACGAACACCAAACTTGCAGTGATGACAACAAAACGAGTTCGAAGATTCATGATGCTTTCACCGTGTAGCCAACTCCGCGAACCGTGTAGACGAGTCTGCTTTCGCCTTGCTCTTCGGTCTTGCGTCGTAAGTAACCAATGTAAACGTCGAGAGATTTAGAACTTGTTTCAAAGTCATATCCCCAAATGTCTTCATAAATTTGTTCACGGGTCACGACAGTGTTGGGTCGTTGCATTAACAGTTCAAGCAAATCAAATTCAGTTTTGGTGAGTACAAGGTGACGGTCTCCGCGTTTTACTTCACGTGACAATGAGTTCAAAGTGAGATCACCCACTGTGAGCACCGACGTTGAAGTTGAGGGGGAAGCTCGACGAACAAGAGCGCGGCAACGAGCCAGTAGTTCATCGATGACAAACGGCTTAACGAGATAGTCATCTGCACCTGCATCAAGTCCGGCAACTCTGTCTCCAACTTCGACACGGGCAGTCAACAAAAGAATTGGAGTGAGGATTCCGCGATGACGCGCTTCGCGACACACCGTGAGGCCATCGGCAAAGGGCATCATCACATCGAGAACAGCAAGATCAAAACGAGATTTTGTCAGCGACTCCAGCGCTGCTTGGCCATCGTTGACAGCTGTGACCTCGTACTTCTCCAGCTCCAACACCCGCTGAACGGCCTTACGAACGGCTGGATCATCTTCGGCAATCAGTACTTTCCGGGTGTCCATGGCTTCACGGTAGCCATGAAACATAAGGGTTTCATGATCCTTGGGGGGATTCTTTACCTGCTCTTACTCTCTTCATGTTTACTCCTTACCTAGAGCCGTGAAAGTGGGTGCAGCCAGGAAGACCTGGTCATCACCCCACATAGAAAGAATCCACATCATGAAAATGAACTCCCGTTTCGCAAAGGTGACAGTGGCCTCCGGGCTCGTCGTTGCAACTGGCGCAGCTGTCCTTGGTGTCACCGGATTTGCAAGCGCAGAGATGGCTCGTCAGTCTTCTGCAGTTGTCACTGTCGCTGACACTGCAGCAGGTGAAGGAACAACCGACGCTTCAAATCTTGGAACACTCCAGGCTGAAGGATCTGTTCGTGCAGATTCTGCAGAGTCAACAACTGGTGTTGTGAAGAGTCGTCCGCAAGTTTTGGCGGCAGCTGCTAACGCACTTGGAGTAACTGAGGCAGAGTTGGTTGCTGAACTGAAGAGTGGCAAGTCCATCAAGAATGTTGCGGACGCGAAGAACATTGATATCGCCACAGTGACTGATGCAATGGTGGCAGCAGTCAAGACGCACCTTGATGCAGAAGTTGCTGCTGGTCAACATACCCAAGAAGAAGCAGACAAGAAGCTTGCCGAGTTCACGACACGCGTGTCAGACATGGTGAATCGAACCGGCGTGCCACACGGTAAAGGTGGCAAGGGCGGTCACGGTGGAAAGCATGGAATGGGTCGCGCACCATTTGCAACTTCAAATCTTGCTGAGACATTGAAGTTAAGTGCATCTGAGTTGCAAACAGAACTTCGAGCAGGAAAGTCCATCAAGCAAATCGCAGATGCACAGAACATCAACATTGACGATGTGAAGAACGTCCTCACTGCAGATTTCAAGGCACACCTTGATGAAGAGGTTGCTTCAGGTCACCACACACAGGCTGAAGCCGACGAGAAACTCGCAGGCTTCACTGCTCGCCTTGATGACATGGTGAACCGTGTTCGCCCTGCTGGTGGACCTGAAGGTCGCGGTGGTCATAGTGGTCATGGTGGTGGCCACGGCCGCGGAGATCGCCACTAAGTCAACAAAGTTTCCCCTTCAGATGGCTGAGGTTCAGGTAACACTGGGCCTCAGCCATTTCTGTATATCAGGGCAGAAAATTATGAACCACTGATGGAGTGCAAAACGTTGACGGCGCGATCGAAGCCGGTGTCGCTGAGCCGTTGACGCAGCCGCGGTTCGGTACTGACCACAACGAGATCACCAGCACTATGTCGCGCTCGACCTGCAGCGCCGAGGAGTAATCCCAGCCCGGCGTCGTCGATGAGGCCTGCACCATCTAGATCGACCACCACAGTTGTTCCTCGTCCCTCAGTCACAAGACGAGTTAATGCATCGTTGAATCGCGGAATAGACACAATGTCGAGGTCTCCACTGACAACGAGAACAGAGCGGTCTGCCACTTGTGTTCGCCTCATTGTGAGCTCCATGCCCCTCACGCTAACCCTTTTTCACCCCAGCACAATCGGGGCCTCACGCATCATGGTGACGGATTGGGAGATTGCTTGGGAAGACAGCACGCGATTCAACCACCACAAACCACCAGTGCGTGTTGCTGTCACCGTGATGGTTCCAGCAATCAGGTTTTCAGAGACTTGCACACGAATTGAAGTGTCAGCCACGGCTTCTTGCGCTGCTCTTTCAGGCTGTTGAGACACCACTGCTGCCCGCGCCGCAGTTCTTGCACTGTCGTGCAGAGAGAGAAACTGTAGGCACATGACGGTGGTGGAGACCAGCAACCCCACACAGACAAAGATCAAAGGTGCGACAAGGGCGAACTCAAGCGTGGCTTGAGCGCGTTGCCTATTCAACTGGCGTGTTTGCACGGCTTAAGACTGAGTCGAAGATTCCGTCAAAGAGAGAGCCAATTTTTCCTGCTCCACCTCCGGCTGTTGCCCATGTAATGACGAGCCCCGCAATGACTGCTGCTACCAACAGGACGAGTGCATATTCGGTGGTTGCTTGAGCACGATCTTTGTTTTCTTTGATTTGCATCTGAGCCTCATTTATAAAACTGACGAAGTGGGAAGAGTGCCAATGCTGGCAATAGCTACAGGGATGAGTACAAGAAGTAAGAATGCTGGCAAGAGACAAAAAACAATTGGCACAGTGAGTTTCGTTGACATCTGTTGAAGTTGGATCTCTGTTCGTCGAGATGTCTCTGCTTCAACGTCTTGTTTCAGTCGACCAACAACATCTGACAGCGGAGTTCCTGCTTGATGATTTTCGATGAGGAGTCGTTTCACCATTTGCCCGAGGGGGCCACTGTTGTCTTCAAGTGGAGAGAGGGCATGCGAGAGAGGTTCCCCTTGGTGTAATCGTTCAACAACACGTTTGCCAGTTGCATTCACCTCAGCCCAACTTTCAATTGATGCCACCAAGGAGTCACCTGCATGGCTTGAGATAGTTGTGCTTGTCAGTAATTCTTGTAGCGCCGTTGGTTGGGATGTGTTCTCGACAGATTGCGTGATGCCGCGCATCCACATGAAACCTGCGCCATTCAAGCAGAAGCCCGTGCATATGAGACCGAGAACGACAGGCCTCTGTATGGAAGAGCGCACAGTGGCGGAAATGAAAACTCCCATCAGCAATGCAAGAGGCGGAAGCAGCGTGAGAAGTCGAGCTGTGATTCGCGCCTGGGCTGTTGCTGAAAGTACACGAGTGTTTCGTTGTTCGTTGTTGCGAAGGGTCTGCGCTGCGATGTCTAATGCAAAAGGCTCGAGCGATCCATATCGATACGACTGCAATAACAATGTGGCAAGGAGGGAGTGGCGTGATTGTTGTGCTCGTTCGCGGAATTGCCGAAGAATCTCCTGCAGCGGCCGTTCCGACTTTTCTGCCACCACCATGGAGAATTCACTTGGGAGAACATTGTTCGCAGATAATTTTTCTAGCGCGTGATGAGCGCTCACACCACTTCGGATTGTCATCGCGAGTGATTCACAGAGGTCTGCATCGCTGAATGCTTGGGATGGGGAAGGTAAGAGCGATGGCGACGCCACCGTTGTAATTGGTACCCCGCGAAGTCGGCGTTGACCAACTCTTTGGTCGAAGATGCGACAGAAGTGAGGGGTAAGCCACCACCCAAGGGCCGCGCTCATCACAACAAGCAACATCATTTGTTACTTCACGTCATGAAGGTAGACAACGTCAGTGATAATTCGTTGTCCATTTGGAAGTCTCTCTAGATGAACAACTGCATTCACGGCAGACATGACTAACTCCCGTGCATTTGTACGAGTCCACTGCGGATAGTGCCGTAGGACCAACGAAGTGAGTCGTGGAACTGTTTCGTTCGCTGAGTGTGCGTGAACTGTTGTCCAACTACCGGTGTGGCCTG
>JBIIJW010000186.1:0-3445 GCA_044233525.1 Ilumatobacteraceae bacterium
CTTTTCAAGAACAACAACTGGTGCTGCGGTGCCACCCATAGCGAACCGCTCGTCTGACGCCACCAGTTCACGGAACCCCTTCAGTGAACGCGAATACTGAATCACCATCAGGCGAACAGATTCAAGACCAAACTTTTCAATGGCACGCGGCAACAAGTCGTTCAGTTGCTGAAGTGTTGGATCTTCTGATGCTTCGCCTAATTCCTCAATGGCCCACTGTGTGCAGGGTTCAGCCAAAATAATTCCTGCATCGTGTGCGATGCGGCGTTTTGCAATTCCTTCACGTACGGCAGCTCCAAGTGTTGCTTTGTCGTCGTATGCACCGTCGGCCAAACCGATGATGCGTGCGAATCCGTCGCGGAGGTCGCCCTCTAACGCGGAGGCCAAATCTGCCAATACAGAATCTTCCAAATTTTCAAATGCTGCGCTGTAGCGGCGGTCGAGAAGAAAGCGATCTTTTTCGTCAGTCATGGCGGGCCTTTCAGGGGTACCCCGCAAGGCTAATTGGTGAAACCCTCACCTCAGCAGTACTTGCAATTCATTCACTCGAACAGGCAAAGAAAGACTGGTTCTCGCCGACGGGAGTGGGCTTCCAATACCAAGGCTGGATGTCCACGACACCTGCCATGTGATCGACGCGCGGGCTGTGTACATGCCACCTCGCTGCGCATGTGATGGTCTGGCGTATTCATACGCACAGTCACTGGATGAACGAGAAAACTGTTGAGACCTCCATGGCGTGCCTGGACCAACACATCGAACTTCTGTGCGTCCATCACCTGGCGCATACGACAACACATGTGGGCGCGCTGTGACCGTGACAGAGATAGGACCAGCCGGAGTGGACACCCATGCGGTAGCGCGTACTGGTTTCCATAACGACGCGGGAACCCAGAACCACATATCTGAGTTCACCACCACGTCATCGGCGGAGGGGGCCATCCTGACCGCCAGCATTTTGATTGCGCGAGAAACTTTTGAACTCGCAGAAGAAACAATCTTTTGTGGTGCATCGTTTCGAATCCAGTGATACGACATGATGCGGTCGCTGCAGGCTTTGTACACCAACGTTTCGGTGTACTGCACACCATTCACGGTGACTGGAACTGGTTGAATGCCAGAGACGGGCTCCCAGACGCACGGGGAATTCTGTGGCGGAGCATCGAATCGAACCTCTGCAGTGATGATGTCGTTCGCAATGGAGCCACTTCCACCCGTTTCGGCAGAGACGTTCGATGATGGCGCGAAAACTCCAACGCTGATGGCGCAGATGACGAGCCCGAGGCAAATGATTCGACGCAGATTCATAGAGAAACCCCTTGATTTCATTGGTGTTACGGAGAGGGGAGGAAGCATGACGAAGTTGACAACAAATGTGCAGTCACCTCTAGGTGTGGGTGAATGTGTGCGCCGATAGCCTTCATTAACCCCGTTTTCGGGAGGCATGAGCTGAAAGCGATTGGTGTCTATGACCCAGCAGCACCCTGAACTTGCGCAAGAGCAGGAATACATCCTGTTCGCCTACGAGTGCCTTGAGGCCAGCAAGACCGGCGCAATGAAAATCAGAGAGCTCACGTCGTCTGGGCCTGGTGGAACCTTCCAAGCCCGCCTCGAGCGCAACGTCTTCGACGAAAACTTGGTGCATCGTCTTGAACAATTAGATCTTGGTGATGCCGCGTTGGTGTTTGGTCGTATCGACCGAATTGCTGAGAACGATGATGTTGAAAATTTCCACATCGGTCGTCTTGCTGTCGCAGATTCCAATCGCGAACCAGTCGTGGTGGACTGGCGTGCACCTGTTGCAGAGCCGTTCTATCGTGCCACGGGTCGCGAGCCCATGGGGTTGTTGCGTCGACGTCACTTCGTTGTTGAGGGTGCGAAGTTGTTGGCATTGGAAGACGAATTGTTCGGCGAAGGTCATCTCGGTATTGGCCAAGACGATGGTCTTGTTGACGACAGTCCGCGAGCAGGTCTTCGCGGATACAGCACACTGTTGACCGCATTGGGCAGAAGTCGCACTGGCCAATTGGGCGACATTGTTGCAACGATTCAGGCCGAACAAGACGAAATTATCCGTTCTCCGCAGGCCGGAGTGTTGGTGGTGCAAGGTGGTCCCGGAACGGGGAAAACAGTTGTTGCGCTCCACCGTGCTGCCTATTTGTTGTACACACATCGCTTCCCGTTAGAAGACCAAGGTGTATTGGTTATCGGGCCAAACCGCGTATTTCTTCGTTACATCGAACGTGTGTTGCCGTCCCTTGGTGAAGCTGGAGTAGAACAAGTCATCCTTGCCGACCTTGTTCCCGATGTGCAGTTCGGCGGCAAAGAACCGTCACATGTTGCGCGCGTGAAGGGCCAGAAGAAAATGGCTCGCGTCATCGACAAAGCAATCTCCGATAGAGAACGGCCACTTCGACAAGATTTAGTTCTGCCGTACGGAACGTCCTATGCGCGACTCAGTGTTGAAGAAAGCACTGCAATTGTGAAGGCAGCACGCCGTCGCTATCACCGCCATAATCAAGCACGCCGTTTTGTGGAGAACGAGGTGTGGGCCGCCATGGCTGCGTCTGTTCGCTTTGAAACAGATCCAGAAGATGTGCGCGATGCATTACGCGAAAATCTCGACATGCGTGCTGCGTTAGAACGCATGTGGCCGTTGTTAACTCCTGCGCAACTGCTGCACGATTTGTTTGGTTCAAAAGCCTTGTTGAAGTTGGCTGCAAACGGAATCATTCCAGAAGCCGACTACACCGCGTTGTATCGCGAACGTTCAGAATCCGTGAACGATGTTCGCTGGACTGCAGCCGATGTTGCGTTGTTAGACGATGCACGTTTCTTGTTGGGTCCGAAACCACGTCGCAACGGCAAAGTAGATGAGTCCGATGAAATTCGCACCTACGGTCACATTGTGGTGGACGAAGTACAAGACCTCACGCCGATGCAGTTGCGCATGGTGACACGTCGATCGCTGAGTGGTTCGATGACCGTTGTGGGCGACATTGCGCAAGCAACTGGCCCGCTTGCGCCAAACGAGTGGAGCGACGTGTTAGATCACCTGCCGTCTCGCAAAGAGCCACGCATTGTTGGTTTGTCGGTGGGATATCGAATTCCATCGCAAATCATGGAGTTGGCAGACAAAGTCATGCATGCAGCAACACCCGGTTTACGTGCGCCACGAAGTGTTCGCGACGGCGAAGAACTGCCGCTGATCACCAAAGCATCCGACACAGCTGATTTGTTGCGAGCAGTGTGCGCACGAGCCTCGGAACTCGTTGCTCGTGGCGATGGTCGTACCGCAGTGATTTGCCCAGACCACATGGTGGACTCCGTGTCGGCTGCGTTAGATGCTGCATCATTGCCACATGGCCGTGCACAAGCAGCAGGTCTTGATCAGAACTTGTCCATTGTTCCGGCCAGCGTTGCAAAGGGTCTTGAGTTAGACGAT
>JBIIJW010000187.1:0-3437 GCA_044233525.1 Ilumatobacteraceae bacterium
CGTGATGAACAAGGTCGAAAGAGCGAGTTTTCTTAGCCAGCCACGTATGTTCCAACAGAATGCGCACGCTTCGCCGAGCACAAGACGACCGCGCTTCGTGTACGCGAAAGAGTTCTGCCACTCGGGGCTGACGTTGTGAAAAACCACGAGGGGCAAAAACCTCTACTTCAAATTCATGCTGCGTCTCGGCCAGTCCCAACAGTTGACGAACGAGATACTCCTCGCTCCCCCCAACACCCGGGACACACCACAGCAAATTCATCGCAACGCGAGGCATGGCTACTTGCTACCCATCACGTGTCGATACACGCGTGCTGTTGCTTCTGCTGTGGCAGACCATGGAACTTTTGCCGCGCGCACCAAACCCTGACGACGAAGTTCTTCCTGGTTGACTAACGCCGTGCGAATGCCCTCTGCAATGGATTCGATACTGAATGGGTCCACAAGAACTGCAGCACCGCCAGCAACCTCTTCCGTTGATGTGCCTTGCGATGTCACAACGGCCGCACCATGGGCCATCGCTTCAATCACTGGTAGTCCGTAACCCTCCAATACTGAAGGCAATACAAAGACAGAACATGCCGCATACAAAGCAGAAATATCTGCAGCCGGGACGTACCCCGTGAGAATCACGTCGTGCGTCACCGACACACCAGAATCTCCCCAGCCGTCCATACCGACAACGACTAAGGGCGGCGCATCACCCATGGCCGCGAGGGCTTCTACGAGTCGCGCAAGATTCTTTCGCGGCTCTTGCGTCCCCACAAACAAAACAAACTCCTGCGGAAGCGAATACTGCGAGCGAACTCGAGCAACATCGTCGGTTGAAACCGACTTGATATGCACACCAAGGGGAACGTGGTGCAATAACTCAGGATCAAAACCTTCGGTTAAGCAATCGTTCAATGTTGCTTGCGATGAGCACAAAATTGTTGCGCGCTTCTTCTTCAAGATATTGAGACTTCGCTGAAAGATCTTGTTGCCATGAGATGTGAAGAATTCTGGATAACGAACAAATGCAATGTCATGCACTGTTGCGACGAGAGGCAATGACGTTGCGGGAGGAATCACCGTGGTGGAATGCACCATGTCCACTGTGACAACAGATTCCACTTTGGGCCACCCCGCACGGGTCCAAAATTCATATAACAGTGGTCCGCCAATTGGAAGTGCAGCCACCGGAAGAGGAGGCATGTACCCCGCAGTGGGCGGACCAGCGTGGCGCCCAGCAACACCAACCAACTCCACGTCGGACACCGATGCCATGGCCGATGCCACTTCAAGAGCTGCAATGGCGGTCCCGCCTGGCACGCGATGCCAGCACTGTTCAAGGGTGTAAGCAACGCGCACCCCTTCATTCTGTCTGCTGGCGTCCTACGATGGCATCCATGTCGGAATTTTGGTCAGGTCGCAAGGTGCTCGTCACGGGCGGAAATGGCTTTCTAGGCCGTGTGGTTGTTGGGCTTCTCGCAAAAGAAGGGGCATCTGTTGTCGCACCAACCCACGATGAGTACGACCTCGTTATCCCCGGCGTGGCGGATGCAATGTTGGCGGCACATCAGCCAACGCACGTCATTCATTTAGCCGCCCGAGTTGGCGGTATTGGATACAACTTGGTCGACCCTGCGCGTTTGTACTTCGACAACTTAATGATGGGCACGCACATCATTGAGGCAACACGTGCTGCTGGTACCGAAAAAACAGTTCTCCTCGGCACCGTCTGCTCTTATCCGAAATTCACGCCCGTTCCATTTAAGGAAGAGTCATTTTGGGATGGCTACCCCGAAGAGACAAACGCGCCGTATGGAATTGCGAAGAAGGCACATCTTGTGCACGCACAAGTCAACAATGCGCAGTACGGACAGAAGTTTGCTTATCTCATTCCAACAAATCTGTACGGCCCTGGCGACAAGTTCCACCCATCGGTGTCGCACGTCATTCCTGCTCTCATTAAAAAGTGTCTGGAAGCACAAGAACGAGGTGACAGTTTTATCGATGTGTGGGGTACCGGATCTGCAAGCCGCGAATACCTCTATGTTGAAGACGCTGCAGCGGCCATTGTTCTCGCCGCCGAGAACCACGAAGGTGTCGACCCCATCAATCTTGGATCCGACCGCGAAATCACTATTCGGGAAACTGCAGAAACAATTGCCCGCGTCACCGGATTCTCTGGCGAATTGAAGTGGGATGCCACAAAACCAGATGGTCAGCCTCGTCGTCGCATCGACCCCAGTCGAGCTGCTCGCACCTTGGGATGGACAGCACAGATGGACTTTGCCGAAGGAATTCGCCGCACAGTCGAGTGGTATCGCACAAATCGGGACATTGCAGAAGCCACACCGCGGTGACAACGAGACTTCAGTTGCCACACATACACTTCACATCGTGACGCTTCCCCCGCCGGCGCTTGAATATTGCGTGCGACATCCACATGTTGCAACAGGTCGCCATTGCACTCGTTGTGATCGTCCGGCCTGCAACGACTGTTTAACTCCTGCACCTGTTGGTTCACACTGCGCTGATTGTGTTCGCGCTGCACGACCGCCCGCACGAGAACGTCTTCGTCGGTCTTATGCGGCACAACGAATCATTGTCACCAGAGTCTTGATTGCTCTGAATGTCTTCGTGTTCTTGTGGACTCTCGTGGGCTCGGGAACTCTTGACCAACGACAGTTTGATCTAGGGCTCTCTCTGCCATTTATCGCAAATGGCGAGTGGTACCGCATTATCTCTTCTGGTTTTCTGCACTTTGGACTCCTACACGTTGGTATGAACATGTTGTTGCTCTGGCAACTTGGCCAACTTCTAGAACCTGCACTTGGTGAATGGAAATTTGGACTTCTCTATTTCGCTTCCATGTTTGGCGGAGCAGCAGGCGCATTACTTCTCACACCTAACGGACTCACCGGTGGCGCATCGGGAGCAGTCTTCGGATTAATGGCTGCAGCTGCGGTGGGCCTACAACAACGAGGTGTCAATCCGCTGCGAACAGGAATTGGCGCAACATTGATTTTGAACCTTCTCATTACGTTTGCGATTCCTGGAATCTCCATTGGTGGCCACGTTGGTGGCGCCATCACCGGTGCAGTAGTGGGCTATGCAATGTTGGAGCCACGCTGGACGCGTACATCGCCTGCAATCGCGTGGCTTGCCCCACTGATGGCTGTGATGATTTCCGTCGTCGTCATTGGCGCTCTGCTGTAGCGCCACACCCATTTCGTACCTTCTCGTCTACTTCCCTTTCACGACTCACGAAAGAGAAGCCATGCTCACGTCATCTGTCATCGATGTTCCCCGCCCCCTCGTCGATCCAATTACCTCGCTTGTTGAAGCCCTCAGCGTTATTTCACTATCGCTTCTACGGCCGCGACGCAACGACACGGTTGTGTTGGCCCTAGACAAACAGCGCCGCGGTCTTCATTTGTTTCGCACGCACC
>JBIIJW010000017.1:0-13577 GCA_044233525.1 Ilumatobacteraceae bacterium
GAAAGTCCAAGTTCAGGACTCGTACTCGCAGATCGTCTCAAGCGTGCGGATCGGGAGATGCGTTCTGTAGCACCTCCTTTGTCGTCTGGTCGTGCGTATGCAGACGCATCTTCTGGTGCATTTGCAAATGGTCACGCAGCTGGGCGGGGGTTTTCATCTGGTGGTCGTTCATTCACAAGTGGCGTGCGTGGAGAACTTGGTTGACCAGCATTCACAGTCTTATTGCACAAGCACGCGAGGGAGCCACTCGCTTTCCTCGCGCCACCCAGGAACAAGCGCTCACTTATTCCTGCGAGCACTTAGCAGACGACACATTAGGAATCCGCATCATGGTGCGTGAAGAAATCCAACCGTGGATTGAAGCCGTGTGCCACACCGAAGACCTCGACATTCCAGACATGATCTTCGGACGCAAACGCCCAAAATCATTAGGTGTTTCGTATGTTGAAGATCACGCCATGTGCCTGTTCGGACGGGAGATACGCCAGTCCACCGTTCTGCACGAACTCGCCCATTTATCAGTAAAAGCAGAGAATCACGGTGTGCTCTTTCGAGACGAACTTGTCCGGCTTACACGCGCACACTTGTCTGTTGACTATGCGGCACTTCTGCATTCTCTTTTCGTGGGCTGCAACCTTGAAGCGGCCCCATGGGGTGCGAGCGCTCGGCAATATTGAGGCAACGCATTCGTGACAGACTGCCTCTATGACAGATCGCGACAGCCTCTACTCACTTCTTTCCACCACAAGATCAATTCGTCGCATCAAGGGCGACCCAATTGAAAAAGATGTTCTCGAACGCGTATGCCAGGCTGCAATTTGGGCTCCGAGTGGTGGGAATCGCCAACCTTGGCGACTCATTGTTGTTCAAAGTCGAGAAGTAAAAGAAGCTCTCTCTGCGTTGTACGCCACTGAGTGGGATCATTACGTGGATTTCAATCTGAAGAAACTCGGAGAGCAGCCCCCCGAGGTTGTTGAACGAGTTCGAGCCCAATTTGGTACTGGAACCCATCTCGCAAACAACCTTGCAGAGATCCCTGCCGTCGCAATCTTCGTGCATGATCCGTCTGCGTTATATGTCACCGATTCAAATCTTGGTCGACATCCAGTTGTCGGCGGTGCTTCGTTATATCCCGCGGTTCAAAACTTCCTGCTAGCCGCACGCGCCGAAGGGCTCGGTGGCGTCTTAACAACTCTTATTTGTTCTCGCGAGAAGGAATTGCGCGACCTGTTGAAGTTTCCGGAAGGTTGGGGAGTTCATGCAATGGTGCCATTTGGTTATCCGAAAGGTCAACACGGCCCATTACAACGTGCCCCTTTATCGGACATGATGTTTATTGACACCTGGCAGAGCTAGTTCCCATCACGCCACGGAACATTTGCTGGCCAGCGGCCTTTGCCGCCCTCTTCTACAAGGAAACCAGTCAGATTTCTATCGGCGTGTTCCATTCGCCATTGCAACATGGCGCGCGTCTCACGAAGAAGAACTGTTGGATCATCTGTTGTCACGCGTTGATGAGCATCTGCAACTAAATCGAAACATAGCGAATCACCGTCAGCAAACTGAACAAACAAATGTGTATCACTTCGACGAACGGACAGGTTTAGTTGCTCTAGTCGTCGCTGCCATGGCCACTCGTACCGATCAAACGGAATGAGTGCAAATCGCCAGTCGTATTCCCAGCTCGCCGCATCGCGCCACCACTTTGGCTCCACACCCTGAAGAAAAGGAGTGAGAGGAACACCATCACACTGCAACGGAATCGGCACATCCATTGCTTCGCACAACGTTGGCATGATGTCCACATTTTCTGTAAATCGTGAAACAACGTCGCCGTGACCAGCTGGATGTCGCGGATCGCGAACAATTCCAACAATGTGTTGGCTGGTGTCCCAGTAGCCAACTTTCTCTTTCAATCCATGGTCACCAAGTAACTCAGCATGGTCCGCAACTACAACAATGACGGTGTTCTCCCATTCACCGGACTCGCGCAATGCAGACCACACACGACCAAGTTGCGCATCCACTTCACTAATCATCCCGAAATATTGTGCGCGCATCTCGGCCAACTCATCGCCAATCGGCGCCTTTGTTCCATCAACTTGCAACATCACCTCATGAAATGGATGAACGTTTTCCGAACGCTGAATTGGTTCACCGACATCATGTGGCGAATACATCGTGGAGTAATGCCCAGCAGCAGAGTACGGGGGGTGCGGACGAATGTAACTTGCGTGTGCAAACCACGGAGAGGATTGCTGTCCGATCCAATTCAGCAACTCATTCGTGAGAAACGACGACACACTCACATCGGCTGGGCGATGTCGTTCAGACTTCAACAGATCCAAGATGCCCATTGCCGTGTCTTGTCCCCGAGACTTTAAAAATTCACGCCATGGTCTGAAATTGCCCGTGAGGTCTACAGCGCAATCAAAACCAGGCAAGACACCTTCATAGGTAGATAACCGCTCATCGTCAGGACCAGTTGTCACTCGTGGGTCGATTGCTTGGTCTGTATAGCCGAACAATGTCGGTGTGTAGCCCGCACGCCGTGCCACAAGCGCGATGTTGTCGAAACGTTCATCAAGTGGAGTTCCATTCGCCACCACGCGATGATTCATCTGATACATCCCGGTGTACAACGATGCGCGACCAGGAGAACAGGGGGACGCTTGGCTGTAATGGCGGGATAATCGAAGCCCATTGCGAGCTAAGTCGTCGAGATTCGGCGTTTGTACCAACGGATGGTTCGCACACGAGAGGCTGTCTCCTCTGAATTGATCCAGTGTGATGAGGAGAATATTTGGCTTCATGGTCTTTCGCCTGTGGTGAGAAACGTTCGAATATCGACAAGTGCATTCTTGTCTTGCGCGGTGAAGATGTGTCCCCCTTCGTAGACAGACAGCGTTGCATTGGAAATACGTTTCACAATTTCTTCTGAATTTGACACCGGAGCAATGCCGTCGTATCTACCTGCTGTCACAAAAGTTGGCGCAGTAATTTGATGCAAGCGTTTTGACACGTCGTGACCAATTCGTGCTTGCAACTGCAAATACTCACCGCGCAACGTGTCGCGAGATTTGGGCACTGCAGCTTGTTCTACGCGCATGGCCACCATTGCCGCATCGGACGGATGAGTAGCCAACCACTCTGGCGTCCAACGTGAGTCCGTGAGTTCACTCACCCTTTGTGCACGGGCGTCCGGGTCTAACGCCCCGAGTTCATGCAATGGATACGAGGAACCGGCATCTCCTCCAGCAGATGTGCACATCAACACCAGTTTCTGAACGCGCTGTGGATAACTCACTGCAAACTCTTGCGCCACCATGCCACCAAAACTGACACCCACCACTGCGCAGGTGTCCCACCCAACATGATCTAGTAGCGCAGCACCATCACTCGCGTAGTGCTGCATTGTGTACGGACCATCTGGAATGCTTGTTAATCCGAGCCCGCGTTGATCATGGGCAAGAACGGTGCACGTCTTTGCAAGTGCCGAAATCAACAACGCCGACGATGCGAGAGTTGCGCCCGACCCATTGAAAAAGAGAACGCGCGGACCATCCCCCATCACCTCGTAGTTGATGCTGATGTCAGAGTGTTCAAAAATTGGCACGCCTCAGTTTGACATTCTTCGGGGTATCCACCATTCACGGACAAAAACAAGCCACTATCAACATCCGTGCAAACCATTGTTGAAGAGGTGAAACGTTCGCTGGCCGAACAACAGTCATCTCTCTCATGGCAACAAGTCACAATGCCTGGACTTTCCGTTGCATGGGTTGGTCTACATGTCCCGATGGTGGACACGGGTGGTCGACCATGGGTTTGGGAAGTCGTCACTCCCCAGCAGTACGAAAGTTCAGAGCGACTTCAAAACGACCCACTCGTTCTCTCCGTGCCCCACGACGTCGTGATTGTTGAGATGAGCCATCCCGACCCCACTCGTCCACTTCTTCGAATGCAAGTTCCTGTGCAGATCGTTCCCGACACCTTGGTTGTCCCGCGAAGCATCGCCGACGCCCACCCATGGACAGTGCGGCTTGAAACGGGCTGGACCGTGCAGGCTCTCGGCGCCGCGGCTCAGTGCTGGATCGACCGAGAAGTGCCAGGCCAGCCTCGCCTCCAGGTCCCTACGGAGCCAATTTCCCCGCCCCAGCTCTATCAGTTGCACCCCGCTATCAATATCGAGTCGGCAGCCTTCGACCACCTGCTTACACTCGAACCTCATGATGCCGCAGTGGTTACGTCCGTCCTTGCCACAGTGCACGACGCTCTTCAGCCCTACCGCTAACCCCTGCACACCTGCGAAGGCAGTCGCATGATCACTACCTACGCCACCACCTTGACTGCGGTCGACTTCACGGAGAGCGAACGCATCACGTTAATTGACGTCCTCACAGATTGGCAAATGGCTAACTACCCCATTGACGACAATGCGCCCGGAACAACAATTCGTGTTCGTGAAGGTTCTGACGATCCGGTGTTTCGCATTATCGTCACCCAAAGTGCACATGGTCGGCCATACGCACAAACTATTTCTGCATCTGTCATTGCGCTCGAGAACATTCTTGTTTTTGACGTTCGCATTGTGGCCACCCCAACAACAACACGTGTTGCGCCAATTAAGTTGCAGCCTTTGCCACCACACATTGTTCGTCTTGTACACGATGTGCTTGCAACGGTTCACATGGAGGACGCCAATGAGTACTTGTCATCGCACACTCAAGTTGTTTCACAGGAAGAAGACGGCGCGCGCGTCGGTGCTCTTGTTCATGCGCCCCGTCGCACACTGCCAGTAGTTGTAGAGATCGATAATTTCGATTCCAAGAGTTCGCCAATCTTTCCAAATGTTCTCGGGCCACTCACTGGACTGGTTCATCACTTCCGCATCACCACACGAGAAGCAATGAACGGCTATCTCTCACTGGCCGGCGATGCTCTCGTGGGGCCGGGCCACATCATTGTTCATTGGGCTGGGGCGACCGAGCCACTCATTGAACGGCGTATTGACATTCGTGCTGGCCAAGAGTTTGCAACGGTGCAACGAATAGCAACACTGATTACAGAAGTAGCAGCACGCACTGTTAGTGCACCGCGACTTCCACCACCTCCTCGTTACGACGACGAAGCAATCGTAGAAACACAACGCACGACGAGTGATGAAGACGAACGCGACGAGCAAGATCTTCACATCGAACAACTTGAAGCAGCAATGGAAGACATGCAAGCTGCCCTTGCAGATGCCGACCGCATCATTGCCGAACAGCGTCAACAGATTGAACAAAAAGGCGGCCAACTAGACGAGCTCATCTTGAGGAATGTGTCGCTTGAAATTCAGGCAGGAAGCACTCCCACTGTGCGCGCTGTGTCATCGATGAAAGAAGCGTTACGACTCGCACAAGAGCACTGTCCGCATCTCATCTTCCATGAACGAGCACTCGAGTCGGGCGAACACTTAGAAGGCCCTGAACCCGTCAGCGTGTTGCAAGATCTCATTCGTCTCAATGAAGTGGCCCGCGCGTGGCGTGCGGGAGAAATTTCAGGTACCAGCATTGTTCTTGCCTGTCGCCAGATGGGGCTCGATTTCGCCCCGCGTATTTCTGATAACGCCAGACAAAAGTTTGAAGAGGATTACCTCATTACGTGGCGCGGGAACACTGTCCGAGCAGAGGCTCACCTCCGTCGTGGTCGTAAAGCTCATCTGGTACGCATCCACGTGTATTTCGATCAGGACACCCAAGAAGTCGTTGTTGCTTATATCGGCCGTCACCTTCGTGACAAGCACAGTCAGTCCTAGCCCGCCTATTCTGAACTAATGACTCGACGCACCCTGATTCGCGTAGTGGTGGGCGTGGTTGTCTTTGCAGTTCTTCTCACCGGCATTTCGGCGGGCCGTTATGTATTGGCGAATCGCAATGACCCGTTACAACAAAGCCTTGCGTCCTGGGCGCGTAATCAGGGCTTGGGCGGCGTCGTCGATCAGTTAGAACGATGGCTACATAACGATCCTCCAGCGGCTGCCCCAGCCGACACATTGGCGTTACTTCCAACCGATACCGAGCCGCCGGTCGACACTCTTCCCATCGTTACGCCGTCTACAGATGCAACAGTGGCAACAACCACCACACTCAAACCTGGTGGCAGTACTGCACCTGCAGAACAGACAGCAAGAATTCGCACCAGCAGCTGCCCAACTACTGATGTCGCAACCACCACGACGTCGTCAACGTTGCCAGGCGAAACAACAACAACGACAACCACAACAACCACGACCACCACATCAACCACCACGACGTCGTCAACGTTGCCAGGCGAAACAACAACAACGACAACCACAACAACCACACTGCCTGCGCGACCAACTGATGTTCTTCCCCAAGTCTCACCAGCGATACGCGGCGAAGGAGAGTGGGTTGCAGTGGCGCGTGTTCGCACCAAGCCAATTGTGTACGCAACCTCAATGCGACCCTTATGGTGTTACGGATCAGTTGTTGCCACGATGGCCACTTATGACCCCAACAAAGTGCGCACTGGCTTGTTTAATGGTTCAGAAATTCCAGGAGGAAAAGGTTGGCGAAACTCGTCGAAGATTAAGCCAACAGCTGCAAAAGCGTTGGTCGCAAGTTTCAATGGCGGCTTTAGGTTTGAACATGAACCCGGCGGCTATGTCACCGAAGGAAAGATTGTGCGCAAACTTCGTAAAGGGTATGCCACGTTCGGAATTCGAACCGATGGCACCAGCACAATTGGCATCTGGGGCAAAGACATGACTAATGACGGCACATGGGCGTCACTGCGACAGAACCTGCCACCATTGTTAGCTGACGGAAAAGTGGTGTATCACACCTACAACAAAGTTGATTGGGGCAAAGACTTCGACAACAAGTTGTACAACTTTCGATCCGCTGCCTGCGTGAGAACAGATGGACTCATGATGTTTGTTGCAGTTGGCAAGGTGAATATTGCAATGTTGGCCGACACACTCCTTGTTGCGGGATGCTCTACTGCAATGCAATTAGACATCAACGGAACGTGGCCATACTTTGTTGTGTACGACAACTTTGGCAAAACAAATCGCAACGGCAAAACCATTGATAAGCGAATGGGTGACCCCAACCGACACCTCAATGGATCTACCAAAGATTTCTTTGCATTATTCGACCACAAAGCGTTGGCTCCTGGCGCAGTTCGTTAAATCAGCGCGTATTCACCCAGAAGGCGTGGCGTTCCGCCATCGACAGTTGCAACAACACCATCGTCTACCAGTTTTAGAAGATGCGACCACACGCTGCGACGAGCGGGGCGATGAAGTCGTTTGTCTATTGATGCATACAGCACCTTCACGATTCCAGGAATGGTGTTATTGCCACTTGCGAGTTGTTCAAGGATTTGCTGTTCGCGCAACTGGCGGTGCTCTAAGTACGCCCGAAGGAATGGCTGTGGATCTGTCACCGGGCCGCCATGTGTTGGCCACAAAATAGAATCATGGCGACCAATTACTTTGTGGAGGGAATCGAAGTACGCACGCATGTCTCCGTCTGGTGGTGAGACCACGGTTGTTGACCATCCCATCACGTGATCTCCAGTGAACAACGCATGATCTACATCCATAGCAACAGCAAGATGATTAGACGTATGCCCCGGCGTCGCCACGGCCTTCAAGGTGAACTCTTTCGTTGAGAAGAACGTTTCGCCGTCAACGACTGGGATGTCTGGGGCGAAATCAAGGTCGAGAGTTTCACGCTCTTCATCATCGTCTTTCTTCTCCGTCGGGTCATCTTCCGATGGATCATGGTCATCTTCTTCCACGAATCCCTCATAAACACGATGTGGTCCGATTGCAAAACGCGGTGCACCTGTGACGTCATGCAGCCAGGCCGTGAGTGGTGAATGATCTGAATGACAATGCGTGACCACAATTCCCAACACATTGCGACCCTCTAACGCCTGTGTCAGCGCATCGCGATGAGAATCAAGTTGTGGCCCTGGGTCAATCACAACGACATCACGAGTACCGAGAATGTATGTACCAGTTCCGTGGTAACTGAACTTCGATGGATTCTGTGCAATCACGCGCTGAATCAGTGGCGTCATCTGCTCGGCTATCGCATAGGGAGCGGTGTCGATTCGTGGAACAAATGGAATCGCCATGTCACGCCTCGTCAATTCCCACGGCGCGAACTTCTCCCACTGGTTGACCATGACCCAACATCACTTCACGGATGGAATCAGGGACTGCAGATGTATCAACACCCAACCGACGTAACGCGGCCAGAAGAACAGTAGGAGTTGCACGTCCCGACCCATCGGAAAGTTTCAATGCAACCGCATGCCCATCACGCGTGGCGGCCACGTACACGGATTCAGCGCCATCTTTTGCAAACAATCCGGGGATATTCGACACAATGGTGGTGACGTGTCGTCCATCGCCGCCCACCACATAGGAATGTTGTGACATTGCGTTAAACACCTGTGTTCCTTCTGGACCAGCATCACCGATTGCAATTGCTCGCATCGCTCGTGCAAGGCCAACTAACTCAACAACATGCGCTGGTGCACCACAACCATCTACTCCAATAGCCAAGGGTTCACGTTGTGTGGTTTCCGTGATGGTATCTGTAATTGCTCGTTGTAATGGATGGTTCACGTCAAGATACGAATCCAATGCCCAACCGTTGCGAGCACAAGTAGCCAACATTCCAGAATGTTTTCCGCTGCAATTCATCTGCAATGACGACTTAGCGTCTCCACGCCTAATTGCATCATGCGCCGAGGCGACATGCAATGGATAGTCAATCGTGTTTAACAATGCATCGTCCGTTAGCCCGGCGCCACGAAGAATCTTTTGTGCAGTTTCAATATGAACGTTCTCTCCATTGTGACTGGCACAGACCAATGCAAGTTGTTCTGGTGGTAGCGCCAAACCAGCACGCACCATTGCAAGTGCTTGAAATGGCTTAGTGGATGATCGTGGATAAATAGCGATGCGAGTATCGCCAACTGAAAAACTCACATCTCCATTTGGTTGAAGCGCAACGAGGGCGCCGAAGTGCACACTTTCATCAACGCCGCTGCGAGAAACAATTGCAAGCGGAGCAAATTGTTGTGGCGAAACACCAATCAATTGGGATCCTTCCAACCACCGCCGTGCTTCTTTCCGCGAATTCTCTTCACGGGTATTTCTGTGAGCGGATCTTCAATGACCACATGTCGTACACCCCACGACGAAATCAATGCCTGTGCCATAGCAACAGCCGGCAAAGCCAAAATGGCACCGATTGGCCCAAGAACTGCGCTACCAGCAAGCGCACCACCAAATGCCAATGCAGGATGCAGCTCAAGTGTTCGCGCCGTGATTCGCGGTGACAACAGATAGTTCTCCACTTGTTGATAAACGAGAATGAATCCAATGACGGCAACTGCTTTCACTGGTGACTCAATGAAGGCAAGCAGCACAGGCAAGATCCCCGCCAGATACGTACCAATGACAGGCAAGAACTGCGAGACCAGCCCTACCCACAACGCCATAGCAATTGGCGCCGGAGCTCCAATGGCTTGCAGCGCAATCCAATGGAAGAACGCCGATACCACTGCAAGTAACGCACGTGAATATAGAAACCCGCCTGTTTTGGTGATGGCTAGTTCCCACGCATCAAGAACAGCGCGCTGACGCTCGGGACGTAAACGCGAACAAACGGACCGTCGAAGGCGTGGTCCATCTGCAACTAAGTAGAACGAGAACAGCAACACGGTAAAGCCTTGGAACAAGACACCGAGAGCTTGCACCGAGACGCGAAACACGTTGTCTTGTTGCGCATCAATGAACTTTTGAACCGCACCGTTTGGGTCCGAGATTTGGTCATTCACAGCGGCCGGATCAATCCGCGCATTAAAAGTGTCGTTAATGATCTTGACTGTGTCATTGACGTATTTCTCACTGTTGGACAACAAGTCGGCGACCTGTTGAGTGACAACAGTTCCCATGGCCCCGATAAAACCAATCACCGAGAACACAAGCGCCAAAATCAACAACACCGTTGCAGTTCCACGCTTCATGTTGCGCGCAACGAGTTTGTTCACAGCAGGCTCAAGCGCCAGCGCAATAAAGAGCGACACCAGAAGCAAGATCAGCAAGTTGCTGAGGCGGTGAAATGTGAAGCGCCCAGCAAATGTGGCTAGATATGCCAGCCAAAACACCGCTATGGCTCGTGGCACCCACCTGGGCATGCGTCGGCTATCGGAATCTGGCGTGGTTTCCTGTGCATCGGTCACAGTCTGAGCGTAGTGGTCTGGAGAAGTGACACATTCGCACGTGGAGAATGAGTTGCGTGGTGGCACGATGTGGTCATGCCAACCTTGCCGCCTGCCCTTTCGGATCGCGTGGAGACCGTACGCACTGCAATCGCCGAGGCATTGCGTCAACGGGTCATCGGCGATGGCGCCGAGGAAAAGCAGGCGGCCATCATGTTCACTCCAGGGCCGCGGTGGTTTGCGCCAGATCGACCAATTCATCGAGTTCATTCAGATTCGTCCATGTTTATTGGCGGGATGAGAGCATTGCTATTGCAGTCGTTGCACCCACTTGCCATGGCTGGCGTGGCGCAGCACTCGGATTACAAGAACGACCCGTGGGGTCGCCTACAACGCACGGCAGATTTTCTTGCCGCCACATCATTTGGCCCCGAGGACATCGCACAGATGGCCGTCGACCGAGTGAAAAGCGTCCACCAACGAGTAGTTGGTACCACTAGAGATGGTCACACTTATTCGGCCAACGACCCACACCTTCTTCGTTGGGTCCACGTTGCTGAGGTAGACAGTTTCTTGAAAGCTCATCAGGAGTACGGCGAACACCCACTAACGGAAAGTGAATGCGACGACTACGTAGCCGACATGGCCGTCATTGCATCAAAGCTCGGTGTTCCTGCGCCACCAACCTCAGTTCGTGGTCTTCGAGATCAACTCGCCATGTACCGGTATGAGGTACGTGGAACTCCTGAGTCTCAAGATGTTGTGCGTTACTTGCTTTTGCAGCCACCACTTCCAGCCGCAACGCGTGTTCCATACTCGCTCATTGGCGCCGCCGCCGTTGCGCTTCTTCCAGCATGGGCGCGCGCAGAACTTCGACTTCCCTATCTTCCAGTCACCGAGCGAGTTGTTGTGAAACCAATTGGTACAGCAATTGCAAACACCATTCGATGGGCTATTTCCCCTTCGCAAGTTTCGCCAACGGCCTAGACAAATCTCCGTTCGATCCCACACGCACACTGTGTAGCCCTAACCACGACGCCATCAGTTGTAGTTCGGCCATTAATTCCGAAGCCACGTGTGCAATATCTACATCGGGCTCGCTGTAGGCACCGGGCACCAACAGAACACCTTCTTTGCGATCTGCTTTCACATCAACGCGCGCGACAAGGGAGTCTCCTAAGAGAAATGGCAAGACGTAGTAGCCATAGATTCGCTTTGGTGCAGGCGTGTAGATCTCAATTCGATAATGAAAGTTGAACAACCGTTCAATGCGTGGTCGACACCACACCAACGAATCAAACGGCGACAACAGCGCTCGAGCATCTACGGAACGTGGTCGTGAAGTACTCGGCAACATAAACGCTGCGTCACGCCATCCTTCAACACGAACCTGTTCCAAATCGCCTTCTTCCACAAGGTTTTTCACGATGTCGCGAATTCGAGTTGGTGTTTGGCGGTGATAATCCGCAAGGTCACTGAGAGTTCCAACCCCCACACTCTTTGCAGCACGCAAGACAAGTTCTCTGCGCGCTTCATCTTCAGATGGGGTCTTTGCTTTCAAAATGTGTTCAGGGAAAACATCCTGTAGTGCGTAATACATGCGCGCGAAATCACTCGGTCGTCGACGTGCGGTGATCTCTCCAGTCCAGAACAGATACTCCAGCATCGCCTTTCCTGTATCCCAGTCCCACCATGAACCTTTTGGGCCGGTGCGTGTCTTCACATCTCCGGCAACAAGCGGACCGTCATTATGAACTCGATCGCGAATCTCATTCAACAGCTTTGGGTTCTTCTTCGCCGCACGAACTAGGCCACCCCACATTTCGCCACGCTTCGCTTGTTCCATGCGCCATCGCATCAACGGCTGCATATCAATGGGTAAATGTGATGCTTCGTGGCACCAGTACTCAAAGAGTTCACCATCATGTGTGGCATCAGAAATCAAGGTTCGTGGATGTTCTCCTAGTCGAGAAAACAACGGAAGTTCCTGACTGCGGACAACCACATTCACTGAATCAATTTGAAGAAGCCCAACATGTTCGAGCACTTTTCGCAGATGGCGACGGTCTACTCGTCCCGAGGGTCTAGGCGTTGAAAAGCCCTGAGCGGCTAGCGCTATTCGCTTCGCCGACGCTAAGGAAACTTCAGTCTGCGACGGTGATGGTGACACTATTGATCACCACATCATCGATGGGGCGGTCGCCGCGCGCAGTTGGAACCTTCTGCATTGCGTCGACAACATCGAGGCCCTTTACTACCTGACCAAACAATGCATATGCCGGTGGCAATTGCACTCCACTTGGTCCAGAGATGAGGAAGAACTGCGAACCATTTGTGTTTGGCCCAGCATTTGCCATCGCAAGTGAACCAATTTGGTACTGACCCGGCTTAGGCAATTCATCTTCAAAGCGATACCCAGGTCCACCCATTCCGGTTCCCGTGGGATCGCCACCTTGGCAAACGAAGCCATTGATGATTCGATGAAAGATGATTCCGTCGTAATAGTGATATCCGGCGAGATACACGAAGTTGTTAACGGTCTTTGGCGCACGCGCTGCATCAAGTGCAATCACCAAAGTTCCCATTGATGTTTCCATCGTGGCGGTGTATCGCTTTGTCGAATCAATGCCCATGTCGGGGGCGGCAGGAAACTTCTGTGTCTTTTGTGCTGAACCATCAAGTGGTGGGAAAGGCAAACTCATGCCTCACACGCTACAAGTGGCGCCTCAATCCGCCCTCATTCGCACTCCATCAGCGTCAACGCCTACGATGACAAGCGTGAATCCAGAACAGCCACTCAACCTTGACGACATGGAACGCGACTTGGCAGACGTGGAACTCGCTCTAGGTCGTCTCGACAACGGCACCTATTGGACCGATGAACTCACAGGCGCACCGATTGATTCATCACACCTTGCAACGAACCCAACGGCTCGTCGCAATCCGGCGTAACGCTGTTTACTGCTCGCGCAATTTTGCCAACAGGCGCAAAATCTCGAGGTAGAGCCACACCAAGGTAACGGTGACACCAAGTGCACAGAACCACTCCATGTGTGCTGGCAACTTGTTTGCAACTCCACGTTCAATGGTGTCGAAGTCGAGAGCCAAGTTGAATGCTGCCAAGCCCGCAACAAACACGCTGAAGCCAATGCCAAGTGGACTTGCATCGTTAATGAAAGATGGCATGTTTCCGAAAATGCCAAAGATGAATGACACTAAGTAGAACGCCATAAGACCAAGCATTGCGCCCATGATGATGCGGCGGAACTTGTCGTTCACAGTGATGATTCGGCTGCGATATAGCAACAACATCACAATGAAGA
>JBIIJW010000188.1:0-3413 GCA_044233525.1 Ilumatobacteraceae bacterium
TGGGTCACGAGTATTTCGCTGCGCTTGATGCCGCTGTTGCGGACCCGCGCGTACGCGTCATTGTGGTGACGGGTGCAGGAAAGGGTTATTGCGCCGGCGCAGACATGGGAACGCTGCAAGGTATTCCTTCACCGTCCGATCAATCATCGTCGAGTGACAGCATCGTTGAAGGTCGCATGCAAGATGAGATCACACGACTCCCGAAGCCAGTGATTGCCGCCGTGAATGGAGCGGCCGCAGGTTTAGGTTTGGTGCAGGCGTTGATGTGCGACATTCGATTTGCTGCTGACACTGCAAAATTCACATGTGCATTCTCGAAGCGCGGACTCATTGCTGAGTACGGAATTTCATGGGTGTTGCCACGGCTTGTCGGCCAAGCAAACGCACTCGATCTATTGATGTCGAGTCGAATTGTGATGGCTGATGAAGCGTTGGCTCTCGGCATGGTGAACAAAGTTGTTCCGGCTGCACAACTCATGGATGTTGTTATGGCATATGCCGCAGACCTAGCAATGAATGTGTCGCCATCGTCGATGTCGGTCATGAAACGTCAGGTCTATGGTGATTACAACAAAGACATTGCCACTGCCAGCACGGATGCATTGGTACTCATGGGTCAATCATTTGGTCGTCCAGACTTTAAAGAAGGCGTGCAAAGCTTCGTCCAAAAGCGCCAAGCCGAGTTCCCCGCGGTTGATCCGAAGGCCTAAAGACCACTAAGTGGGGTGGCGGCGAGTAGTCGCTCGTAGGCTTTAGAACCGTGACACAGTCCAGTAGCCCTATTACTGCTGCAGACGTGGCCAAGGTGGCCCGTCTTGCGCGACTCGATATTGACGATGCCCAAGTAGAGCACTTCACCGAACAATTAGGAAAGGTGATGGGCCACTTCAGCGACATCGATGCGCTGGATTTATCAAACGTCGAGCCAATGACACAGCCGTATCCGTTGGTCAACGTCATGCGCGAAGACGTCGAGATGCCAACTCTGGATACTGATGAAGTGTTGGCCGCCGCACCCGCAGCAGAAGAGCGACGATTCCGCGTTCCACCAATCATTGGGATTGAGGGTTAATCATGAGCGGGATTCCCACAACAGCAGCTGGAATTGCACAGGCCGTTGCATCGGGGTCGGTGACAGCACGCACCGTTGTTGATGCTCATTTGGCGCGCATTGCTCAGCAAGACGGCGACATCAACGCCTTCAACATCGTTACCGCCGATGAAGCACGCGCCCATGCAGACCTCATTGATGCAGACATTGCCGCAGGTCGTCCTGTTGGCCCATTGGCTGGTGTTCCCATTGCATTGAAAGACAACTTGTGTACTCGCGGTATCGACACCACATGTTCGTCGCGCATTCTCGAGGGGTGGAAGCCTCCCTATGACGCCACTGTTGTCTCACGTTTGCGTGCCGCTGGTGCCATTTCAGTTGGCAAAACAAACCTCGATGAATTTGCTATGGGTTCCAGTACAGAGAACTCTGCATTCGGTCCAACTAAGAACCCAGTAGACACATCGCGCGTGCCTGGCGGCTCTAGCGGTGGTAGCGCAGCAGCAGTGGCGGCTGGATTTGCTCCTGTCAGCCTTGGTTCCGACACCGGTGGAAGTATTCGTCAGCCTGCCGCGCTGTGTGGAGTAGTCGGCGTGAAGCCAACGTACGGTTTAGTGAGCCGTTACGGACTCGTTGCGTACGCAAGCTCGCTTGATCAAATTGGTCCGTTTGCAACAACAGTGTCCGATGCTGCATTGATGACTGAAGTCATCGCGGGTCACGATGTCATGGACTCGACCTCTATTCCGCAACCTGCACCATCTCTTGTTGGTGCCGTGTCGCAAGGAGTTGCTGGCATGCGCATCGGTCGCGTCACCGATTTGCCTGGCGGTGCAGAACCTGAGGTGATGGAACGACTGAATGCTGCATTCGATGCATTGGCTGCTGCTGGCGCAACCATTGTTGACATCACGTTGCCTAGCTTGTCGTATGCGCTTACTGCGTACTATTTAATTGCGCCTGCAGAGGCCAGCAGCAACCTCGCACGTTTTGATGGTGTGCGATACGGATTGCGCGTGAATGCTGCCGATACAAACGCAATGTACGGAGCCACCCGTGCAGCCGGTTTTGGTGATGAAGTGAAGCGACGCATCATGTTGGGAACATATGCATTATCGGCCGGTTACTACGACGCGTATTACGGCAAAGCATTGAAAGTTCGCCGCATCATTGCACAGGACTTCGATGCTGCTTACAAGAGTGTTGACGCCATTGTGATTCCAACATCACCACTTGTCGCGTTCAAGGCTGGCGAAAAAGTAGACGACCCCATGGCCATGTACTTGTGCGACATCTACACCATCCCCACTAACTTGGCTGGCCATCCTGCAATGAGTGTTCCGTTTGGAACTGGTGCACACAATCTCCCCGTTGGAATGCAGATTCTTGCACCAGCTCTTGGAGAGGCAGCAATGTTTCGTGTTGGCGGCGCACTTGAAGCAGCAGGAGGCACACAATGAGCGACAGCACTTTAAGTTCCATTGTTGCCACCGAAGATCAACTGCTCCCTGGTGGTTGGGAAATGATTGTTGGTTTGGAAGTTCACGTTGAACTTGCGACTGCAACAAAGTTATTCAGTGGTTCGCCAAACAGATTTGGTGATGAACCAAACATCAACATCGACCCTGTCACCTTGGGATTACCTGGCGCACTGCCCGTTCTCAACAAAAAGGCTGTTGAGTTGGCGATGCGCATTGGCCTCGCGCTGAATTGCCGCATTCAAAAGTGCATTTTCCACCGCAAGAACTACTTCTATCCAGATCAGCCAAAGGCGTATCAAATTAGTCAGTACGACTTGCCGTTGAATGCCGATGGTTATCTGGAGTTGCCAAGCGGTGCAGTTATTGGTGTGGAACGCGCCCACTTGGAAGAAGACACTGGGAAAAGCACACACGTTGGTGGTTCAACCGGACGTATCCATGGCAGTGATTATTCATTAATGGACTTCAACCGCGCCGGAGTTCCATTGGTGGAGATTGTTTCTCGTCCAGACATTCGCACCAGCGATCAGGCAAAGGAATACGTGTCCGAGCTACGCGCAATTCTTGAAGCAATTGGTGCATCAGACGCAAAGATGGAAGAAGGTTCCATGCGTTGCGATGCAAACGTATCCGTACACAAAATTGGCACTCCATTTGGTACACGCTGCGAAATTAAGAACGTGAACTCCATTCGTGCGCTCGGCCGCGCCATTGATTACGAAGCACGTCGTCAGATTGACATCATCGACTCTGGCGGAATTATTCGCCAAGAGACGCGTCACTGGGACGATGCAGAAGGTCGCACACACACCCTTCGCACCAAAGAAGATGCCGACGATTACAGATACTTTCCAGAGCCAGACCTCGTCACTGTTGACCCG
>JBIIJW010000018.1:0-13535 GCA_044233525.1 Ilumatobacteraceae bacterium
GTAATGCCAACATTTACATCGAGTAGTGAAGGCGGAACATTTACTGGTTCACAACTTGCGTTCTCCGCTGTCGCAGCAGCGTCGGTGTACGGGGTGTTTATTTTTGTTCAGACCGTTCGACATCGTTGGATGTTTTTGGCACCAGATGGGCTAGAGCGAGAAAAGAGCGATGAGCAAGCTCATGCCCCATCCCGAGATGAAGCACCTGGCTTTACGTCCAGCATGACATTTCGAACAATCATGTTGTTGGTCAGCCTCGTAGGCGTTGTCGGTCTTGCAAAAACTCTGGCCCCACGAATGGAAGATGCAGTCACGTGGATTGGTGCACCTGCATCATTCGTGGGTGTGATCACGGCTCTCCTTATCTTGCTGCCGGAATCCGTCACCGCTTTGCGCGCTGCTTCAAATGGAGAAATGCAACGCAGTCTCAACTTGTCATTGGGGTCTGCCTTGGCAAGCATTGGCCTCACGATTCCTGCGGTGGCAATTGCATCCATTTGGATGACTGGCCCCATCACCCTTGGGCTTGGTGGGAAAGAAATAGTGCTACTTGCGCTCACGGCGGTGGTCAGTTCACTGACTTTCGGCTCAGGTCAGGCGACAATTCTGCAAGGTGCTCAGCACTTGGCTATCTTCGCGGCTTTCATCTTTCTTTCCATCGTGCCGTAACAACAACTCATTCGCATGTTCGCTGGACTCTGATGCGCCAGCCGACGCCACATAGTCTCAAAGTCATGACTGAGTCACTCACAGACGAAGAACGTCAACAGATTCGACAGCGGTATCGCCAAGAGCGTGACAAGCGATTGCGGTCAGATGGCAATTCTCAATATCTTCAGCCAGAGGGACGTTTTGCCAACCTTCTTGAAGACCCTTATGTCGAGGTCGTGCCGAGAGATGCTGTCAGCGACGAAATTGATGTCCTTATCGTTGGTGCTGGGTTTGCGGGTCTAGTAACAGGTGCGCGTTTGAAGCAAGCGGGCGTCACCAATGTTCGTTTAATCGACAAAGCTGGCGACGTTGGCGGTGTTTGGTATTGGAACAGATACCCCGGCGCAATGTGTGACACCGCCGCCATGATTTATCTCCCACTTCTGGAAGAGACGGGAACAGTCCCATCCGCAAAATATGTTCCTGCACCAGAGATTCACGCGCATGCAAAACGAATCGCTACAACATTTAATTTGTATGACAACGCATTGTTCTCTACTGGGATCACTGGAATCTCGTGGAGCCCAGACATTTCACGATATGTCGTCACCACTGACCGCGGTGACACCATTCGCGCACGATTTGTTGCCATGGGAACTGGCCCACTCCATCGACCAAAGCTTCCAGGTATCCCAGGAATTCATGAGTTTGAGGGTCATGCATTTCATACCAGTCGATGGGATTACGACTACACCGGCGGTGATCCCACCGGTGCGTTGATGGAGAAGTTGTCGACGAAGCGTGTAGGCATCATTGGAACAGGCGCAACGTCGGTGCAGTGCATCCCACATTTGTCTCGGGCTGCAAAAGAGTTGTTTGTTTTCCAACGGACACCGTCAGCAATTGATACGCGAAACAATCACGCCATCGACCCCGAATGGTTTGCACAACTTCAGCCTGGTTGGCAGAACGAATGGTTGATGAATTTCACCACTTTGCAAACAATGGGCTTCGCAGAAAAAGACCTTGTCATGGATGGCTGGACCGACATTTCATTACGCATTCGTGACCGAGTCATTGAAATGGTGAAAGCGGGCAGCCAAGTTGGCCCCGAGACTCTCTTGCGCGCATACGAAGAGAGTGACGACGAAAAAATGTCTGAGATTCGTGCCCGCGTAGATTCAATTGTGGCGGACACATCAACCGCCGAAGCACTAAAGCCGTGGTACCGACAGTTGTGCAAACGCCCATGTTTCCATGACGAGTATTTACAGTCGTTTAACAACCCCAACACGCATCTCATTGACACAGAAGGCAAAGGTGTTGAACGAATTGATGCAACGGGCGTTTGGGTCAACGGTATTCATTACGAGGTTGATTGTTTGGTGATTGCTTCGGGTTTTGAAGTTGGAACGCCGTATACACGTCGCAGTGGGTACGACGTCGTCGGAGTGGAAGACGTTGCACTCAGCGAGTACTGGGCAGAAGGCATGCGCACGTTGCATGGCATCCATGTTCACCCGTTTCCAAATCTATTTATCCTCGGCCCAAGCCAAGGCGCAAACTTGATTTCGAATGTTCCGCACAACTATGTGGCAAACGGCGTGGTGATCGCAGCAACAATCGCGCACGCTCTCAATAGCGGTGCAACTGAGATTGCAGTGACGAAGGAAGCAGAAGACAACTGGATTGAATTCATCACCGGAACTGTGCGAGGTCTCCGTGGAGGCGAAGATTGCACCCCGGGTTATTACAACAATGAAGGCGGGCCAGTTGGCCGTCGCGAGCAGTTGAACTCAAGTGGCCATCCTGGTGGACCTGTTGCGTATTTCGAATACATCGAACAATGGCGCACTTCGGGCGAATTTGCAGGTCTTGAGTTTCGCTAAGTAGCCGTGTACAAAGGGCGCAAGTGTCATGGTTCACAGGCCCGTAAATCGCACGAGTGTTAGAATTTGCACTGTCCGCAAGGAGAGTTGTCCATGTTGAATCACCGTTTTGTTGCTCGGTTGAAATCAGATCTTCCATTTATCGCCAGTCTTGGATCTCGGGCATATTCCATTGTTCGAAGTGCGGCAAACAAGCGAATCGTCGCCAACTCGACGAAGTCATCCTTCACTGGGGTCATTGTTGATGTGATGTCTGGTGAAACAGTGCCTCAATCAGATGTCTTGAAGAAACTGGAAGCCGGGCACATCTTGTTGGCCAAAGATTTTCTCAACAACACAGGACTCACTAAAGACTTTGCAGAAGTCATGTCCGGTTCGTATGGAATTCCTTATGAAGATCTCAATCGTATTCATGAGTTGCTCACCATTGATCAGATTCTCGATGTCACCGAAAAGCTGAAGATGGATGAACGCATTCTTGGGTTGGAGTGCAGCATCTTCTACGGATTGTTCGGCTATGCACCAGAGCTCTACGCAGAGTTAATGCCGAACCTTCGCCCTCACGTGCCATACAACACGGTCCGTGGGAAAGAAGAAGAAATTGAAGCTCGCGTTGGTCGTGGAAAAATGAACGCACATGGTCCGCATAAGGACTCGTGGCGTTTCCACCCATCGAACACCATCAACGTGTGGCTGGCGCTGAGTGATGTCACTCCACTGAACGGAATGATGCTTGTCCCTCACTCCGTTGATTATTTGCCAAAGTTTGCAGATAACGAAATTGTTCCTGGTTGCGATACGTATCCAGAGCGCCAATACCTCACTCAGATGAATTCTGGTGATGCTCTCTTGTTTCGCGCTGAAGTAATGCACGGTTCAATCTTGAATCAGACAGAAAAAACTCGATTTGCGTTCTCCATGCGTTGCACCGTTGAGGAACCTGATTTCCATCGTGACTTCATGTACAACTATGTGCGCATTTCGCCGAGTTACTCAAATCTCACCAAGTTGAAGTTGTCTGCAAAGAGTTCGTTCGAGCCTGCATCACGCGACGACTTCTTCATAGATTTCGGGCCCCAATCCCGCCCGTTACGCGAGATTTCACGCGAGGAGAATGGGAATTTAATCGTGCAAACTTCAGACGGTGAGAAGTCGTTCTGCGCGCGTTGCCCGCATCAAGGTGTCCCATTACGTGATGGTCGCTTAGAAAACGGGAAAATTGTGTGTTCTCAACATCAACTTCGTGTTGAGCCACTAACGCAGTAACTTTTCGTACTCACTCATGACCTCTCTTCGCCGGCTTCTTGAACAAGGGCGAACAATCGCGTCAAAGATCCTTTCGCCGCGTGTTCGTAATGCGCTGAAAGTGATCTGGATGGCGTTGGTCACTGTCTTTGTCGTGCGTTACATGATGAGGAATTGGGACTCAATAGTTGAAACTGTGAACTCCTTCAGTTTTCTTGTTCTCGTTGGAACAGTTGGTGTCACCATTGCTGGGAAAATCGTCATCAGTGTTCATTCCCAATTGATTACGAAAGTGAATGGTCGAACTTTTACATTTCGTGAGTCGTTTTGGATGTACTCCGCAAGCGACTTGGTGAAATACATCCCAGGTGGTTTGTGGAATGCATTAGCTCGCGTGCGTTTGTACACCAACATGGGAATGTCTGCAACAGCCTCCACAAAATCGTTTGCGTTAGAGAAGTACTGGATGGTGGTGGGCGCACTTGCAACTGGTGCACTTGCACTAACTCCACAAGGGCTGAGGGGTCTCGGATTCGCTGACGGCACCGCAGTTGTCCTTGGTGTACGAATCGCAGTATTTCTCTTATGGGTGTTCCTCACGTGGGCTGGCGGACGCTTGACTGGTCAACCCATTGTTCCTCTTGCGATTATTCGTTCTGTCTCAGAACAAATCGTCATGGCAATGTTTTTTGGCCTTGGAGTGTGGATTCCTTTGGAAGCCGTCAATGCAGAAGTTTCTCCACTGATAGCAATTGGTGCGTTTTCTATCGGGCGCGGCCTTGGTTATCTCGCCGTCTTTGCGCCAGCAGGAATTGGTGTCCGAGAAGTTGCCACACTCTGGGCAATTGGTGGAACCTCCGCTACATCTCAAGTCATAGGAATTGCTCTTGCTGTCAACCGTGTGATGACGTTTGTTGCAGATTTAGGGTCCTTTGGCTTGTCTTTCATTCTGAAGCCGCGCAGGAGTAGCACGCCATAACCGAGGTGTGGCAATGTTATTGCCTGACGTGAAGGAGTCTTATGGAAGTCTTGTCCGAAATCACTAACAACGTTCTTGTCGTTACTTTGAACCGCCCTGAAGCGGGCAACGCTCTGAATGGAGCACTCAGTGAAGGATTGTCTAATGCGCTGACTGAAGCCGCCGACAACAACGACATTCGCACCATCGTTGTCACGGGCGCAGGCGAGAAGATTTTCTGCGCAGGAATGGATCTGAAGGCATTTGCTGCTGGTGAGGACATTGCAAAAATTGGTATGGGATTTGCTGCCTTGCGTAACTGCAAGAAACCGCTCATCGCTGCCGTAAATGGTCACGCATTGGCCGGAGGTTTCGAAGTGGTGATGATGTGTGACCTCATCGTCTCAGTGGACTCCGCACGATTCGGAATCCCAGAAGTGAAGCGTGGATTGTTCGCAGCTGGCGGAGGTGTGCGACTTCCTGCACGAGTTCCACTCGCAGTGGCAATGGAAATGGGACTCACCGGTGACCCTATTGACGCTGCTCGAGCAAAAGAACTCGGACTCATCAATCAAGTGGTGCCTGCAGCAGAGCTTCGAGATGCAGCATTGGCGCTTGCTGCACGTGTCGCTGCAAACGGTCCACTGGCGGTGCAAGCAACGAAGCAACTGATGCTTGACGAAATTGGCAACGGCAATCCATCTCTTCTTGGAGAACTGCAAAAGAAAGTTTTCTCGAGCGAAGATGCAAAAGAAGGCGCAACAGCGTTTGCGCAGAAGCGAGCACCTGAATGGAAGGGTCGCTAAACACCCGCGACCAACTGAGAGAATTGTGGAAGATTCGAGATTTTCGAATCCTTCTCACGTCGCGCATCGTTAGCAACATTGGAAATGGCATGGCGCCAGTGGCGTTGGCCTTTGGTGTTCTCGATTTGCCAGGTGGAAACGCAAGTTCTCTCAGCATCGTGACAGGTGTGCATATGGTGCCACTGGTGCTGTTCATGATCATCGGCGGGGCAGTAGCAGATCGTTTTGGTCGTGCACGTCTTGTTGGGTCGTGTGACTTGATAGGCAGCCTCTTTGTTGCGATTAGCGCAATTGAGTTTTTAACGGGAAACGCAACTGTTCCACTTTTGGCGTTCAACGGATTTGTCTTTGGTGTGTTGAATGCAATCTGGTACCCCGCGTTCACGGGGTTAACACCTCAAATTGTGAAGCGAGAACAACTTCAAAGCGCTAACTCCATCCTTGGTGTTGGCGGCAATCTTGCTTTCACCGTTGGTTCGGCCATTGCTGGAATGGTTGTTGCTGCAGTGGGCTCAGGCTGGGCCATCATGGCCGACGCGGCATCCTTCTTTATTGCTGGTCTGTTGGTGTTCTCGCTTCGACATCTAGATCGTGTTCCAACTGCGAAAAGCGAAGAAAACCACGGCATTCTTCACGACTTGCGCGAGGGCTGGACTGAGTTTTCGTCTCGTTACTGGATTGTCATCACGGTGGTGGCGTTTGCTTTTTTCCATCCGGCATTCGAAGGATTCTTGGCGGTGATCGCGCCAGTGCAAGCAAAAGAAGCGATGGACGGATCAAGGTCGATGGGATTCATGCTGGCGGGGTGGGGAATTGGTGGAATCCTCGGAACCCTTGTTGCTTTACGTTTCCGTGTTCGACGCCCACTGCTGTTGGCCTGTGGAGTGATGCCATTGTCCAGCTTGTGGATGTTCTCACTCATTCTTCCCAGCCCGTTGTGGATGGCGATACTTGCGGCCGTCTTGGCCGGAATCGTGGGGGAAGTCTTCTACGCCAATTGGTTAACCACTCTTCAGACTCATGTTCCCGAGGAGTCCATGTCGCGCGTTGGTGCGTACGACGCGTTCGGGTCATTGGTGTTGGCGCCGGTTGGTCTATTTCTTGCTGGTCCCTTTACGAATGCAGTCGGCACTCGAACAGCGATTATCACCGTTGCCATCATCGCAGTGATTGCAACAAGTATTCCATTGTTGTCGCGCGAGGTTCGTAGTCTCGAGCGACAAGACCTCAATAATGTTTCGGTTTAGGCGCGAACCAATCGTCCAGGTCGTTCGCCTGTATCGGCTCCATTACGTCGCGTCACAACTCCATTAACGATGGTGGCAACGTAACCCGACGCAGACTGCACAAGTCGGCCACCACCAGCAGGAAGATCGTGCACTGCGCGAGGTGCGTGAAGTTCAAGCTTGTCGAAGTCAATGATGTTGATGTCAGCGCGGAGACCAGGGGCGATACGACCTCGGTCGACAACTCCCATGACATCTGCGGTGGCCGAAGTTTGAAGTCGCACAGCCTCTTCAACGGGCAATTTTGGTCCACGATCACGATCTCGAGCCCAATGTGTCAGCAAATAAGTGGGAATTGAGGCATCACAAATCATGCGAACGTGTGCACCGCCGTCGCTGAGGCCATTGATAGCTGCAGGATGGGTGAGCATTTCATAGATGACATCGTGGTTTTCTCCCACATAGTTCAACGTGGGGAACATTAGTGATGCGCAACCGTTGTTGTGGTTTAACAAGTCGTAGGCCATCTCATCTGTGCTGACGCCGTTCTTCTCGGCGAGAGCTTTAACAGACATATCTGGCGTTGGCTCGTAATCGACGCCATCTCCCATTGCGTAAATGAGATGAGGAATCATGGCAAGACGCGGGCCGAGACCATCGAATTGAATTGTTGGATCAACCGGTCCGTCTGATTCGCCAAGAATCCGTGCTTTTGTGTCGGGTCGTGCAAGTTCGCTCCGCAGGGCATCAAGACTCAAGGAAGATGAAAGTTCGACAAATGTTGGTCGCTTCATGAAGGGGTGGTATCCCGCCCAGTTCACCATCATCCCGAATGGTCGTGCCGCAACTTGTGGTCGAAGATAACCGCCCTTGTCCATGATGTGTTGTGAATGATGGAGTGCTTGTTTCCACGCATCGGGCATTGTCATGTACTGCAACAGCAAGAACGTCACTTTCAAATTGGTACGTAATGCAAGATCGCCCATCCATTCAAGTTCTTCTGTCATTCCCATTGTTGGCTGATCGCCGCCATCGGGAAGAACCTCTGGTGCTACTTCAAAAATTCCGCCACCACCGGCAACGAGTGCATCGGCCAGTGCGTTGAGTTCGTCGCTGCTCGCAAATGTTCCAGGCACTGGTTCACCATCTTTTGCGCGGTGACCCATGGTGCGGCTTGTAGAGAACCCGACAGCGCCGGCCTCACGCGCTTCGCGCACAATGCGCGCCATCTCCGCCAAGTCTTCTGCAGTTGCGTCTTCATTACGCGCACCGCGTTCGCCCATGACGTATCCGCGCACGGCACCATGTGGAACATAAGCGGCAACATCGACCGCGTATCGGCGCTTGTCGATTGAATCGAGGTACTCAGGGAAGGTCTCCCACTCCCAGTTGATTCCTTCGTGAAGCGCGGTGCCAGGAATGTCTTCGACGCCCTCCATCAGTTGCACTAGCCATTCCTCTTTGCCGGGTCGAACTGGTGCGAACCCCACTCCGCAGTTACCAACAACAACAGTGGTGACGCCATGAGCACTTGATGGCTCGAGAAGAGTGTCCCAACTGACTTGTCCGTCGTAATGAGTATGAATGTCGATGAAGCCGGGTGTTACCAAATGGCCGTGAGCGTTTATTTCCTCGCGTGCTTCACCAACAAGAGTTGGTGATACCTCAACTATTTTTCCGTTCACAATTCCAACGTCGGCCACGGTTGCTGCGGCACCCGTGCCATCGATGATTGTGCCCCCGCGAATGATGATGTCGAACATGTGTGGACCCCCTTAGGGTGAAGAATAACCCCTCGACAATGTGGTTGTGAACCCCGCTACCTAGTATCAAGACTGTGGCAAAGAGGTACGTATGAGCGTCATGGAGAATTCCGCATCAACGGTGCGCAACGGAATTGAGCATTTCGATGTCCTCATCGTTGGTGCAGGTATCTCAGGTATTGGTACCGCGTACCACTTGAAAGATCAGGCACCAGAAAAGTCTTTCGTCGTCTTAGAGTCGTACGACACATTTGGTGGAACCTGGCATACGCACAAGTACCCCGGAGTGCGCTCGGACAGCGATTTGTATACGTTTGGTTATCGCTTCAAGCCGTGGACTGGCACCCCCATTGCAACGTCTGCAGAAATTAAGAAGTACATGGGTGAGGTCATTGAAGACAATCATCTCAACGACCACATTCGCTACAAGCACCGCATTACGGGTGCGTCGTGGTCATCCACCGACAACGCATGGACTGTTGATGTACATAATCTCAACACCAACGAGAAATTCCAGATCTCCGCAACGTTCTTGTGGATGTGCCAGGGCTACTACAAACACGAAAAGGGATACACCCCCGAGTGGCCCAATATGGACGCATTCAAGGGCCAAGTTGTTCATCCTCAAACCTGGCCAGAAGATTTGGACTACACGGGGAAAAAGGTTGTGGTCATTGGTTCTGGTGCAACGGCGGCCACGCTTGTGCCGAACATGGCGAAAGACGTGGAACACATCACCATGTTGCAACGTTCGCCGACCTATTTCATTCCAGGGCGAAATGCAAACGAATTGGCAGACACTCTTCGTCAGTTGGAAATTGACGAGATGTGGATTCATGAAATTGTTCGTCGCAAAGTGTTGTTCGATCAGAAAGTCATCGCACAACTTGGTTTTGATCAACCGGAGTTTTTGAAAGAGCAATTACTCACCGGAATTCAAACACTGTTGCCAGAAGACTTCGATATGAAGCACTTCACGCCGTCGTACCGCCCATGGCAGCAGCGCATCGCATTCGTGCCAGATGGCGATCTCTTTGCTGGAATCCGTGAAGGTAAAGCCAGCGTGGTCACAGACGAAATCGAAACGTTCAATGAAAATGGGATTCTCACAAAGGGCGGAGTTCAGTTAGACGCCGACATCATCATTACGGCCACGGGGTTCGATCTCAGCGTGCTCGGAGATATTCCATTCAGTATCGACGGACAACCTCTTGATTGGAGCCAAACCGTCACGTACCGCGGAATGATGTTTACTGGTGTACCAAACCTTGCGTGGGTGTTTGGGTACTTCCGGGCAAGCTGGACATTGCGTGTGGACATCATGGCCGACTTTGTTCTTCGCATGTTCCGTCACATGGAGAACAAGGGCGCACATCGCGTCACGCCTCAATTACGTGCAGAAGATGCAGACATGGAACTTGGTCCGTGGATGGACCCCGACAATTTCAATCCCAACTATTTGATGCGTTCACAACATCTCATGCCAAAGCGCGGCAAAAAAGCGGAGTGGATGCACAATCAGGATTATTGGGCTGAAAAAGATTTGTTGCCGAATGCAGACCTAGAAGATGGTTGCTTGCGTTTTGAATAATCACTTGTGTGCGGGGCACACATTGATTTTCTTGTAGTAACACCAGTTACATAAGTTGGTGACATTGCAGTGAAACTCTTCAGTAGCACACGCCTTGTCGAGATTTTCTTTTGTTTCGACAATGGTCCCCTTCGCAATAGACAGTTTCACTGGCGTTGCGGCGAGTTCTAACTTTGTTGAGTGCGTGAGATAGAGAAGTTCCAACTTGGAGGTGGGGATTCCATCGGATGCTTCCAGCATCAGTGCGTACGCCAAGAGCTGAAAGAAGATTTCGTCGTCTGTTTTGTACTGCGCTTTTGGCACGTTGCCGGTTTTGTAGTCGGAGATGATGGCTGACTGTTCATCGTCGATGGCGAGGCGGTCGATGAATCCCTTCATCTGAACCCCCTCGACGTCCACATTGATCTCAAGTTCCATCTCGTCGAGATCGGTCTCTGCGGGCTCTTCCAGATTCCACAAGTTGGTCATGTTTTGGAAGGCTGCAACTTTGAAGTCTTTGATGGAACCAATGGGGTCGGTGAGGGCTTGAATTTTGGCCTCCCATTCTTGTGATGTCCACAGTTGGCCGGCAAGAGTCTTGACTGAGTCGATGGTTCGTTCCTCGTGGGGGAGACCGTAGAGATGCTCGAGAACTTCATGGACAAAAGTGCCGAGGTGGGTGTGCCACGTTGGCGGCTCTTTGATGTTGTCGAAACGATTCAGTTTGAACTTTTGCGGACAATCAAGAAACAACCGAATGGATGATGGAGACAGATACTCAGGTGACGTAAACACAGGGACAGTCTTACACCCCGGTGTGACGTGGTTGGTTTATGAGGCTCGGCTCAGAATGTCGAATTCAAGACCAGCAGTGACGTCGTCAAATGAACCTGGTTCAAGGACGGGCCTCACAGCTGCAATGTCTTCCTGGGCGGTGTGGCGGGTGCGATGGAGGGCCACAAGGAGTGCAGCGGGAGGAAGCGACAACAAGGCGACCTGCATCAAGAGGTTTTCCGCAGAGGAGGCGAGGTAGGCGCCGAGGATCACTGACGCACCAGCACAGGCCAGTGCTTCGAGTTTTGATGGGGTAGTCATGGTGTCCATGACTCCATGGTGCATGACTGACATAACCAGACGGTGAACGTCTGGCGAACGGCACAAGAACCTCTCACGAACATCGGAGTCGGGAAATTTCGTAAATAGGTAGTAAGTACCATTTACTATTGATATGGTGATTATTGTCATCTCTACCCAATTACGACAGACCCTTTCCGTATGGTCTATGGGGCCGAGAAGGCACGATCCTGAAGGAGGACACCATGGCACTAGACACACTCATGAACACCACCGTTGGCACACCAATCCAACGCAACGGAATCTCATTATTTCCGCTATTTCACGACACGAAGAAAGACTCTGACGCAGTCATTGCGGACGATTCTTTGGAAGTGTCAGAGCTTGAATCCGCAACGGTTCCACAGTTGCAGGTCACCAATAAAAAGGGCATTCCCGTCATCATTCCTGCTGGCCGCGTATTGGAAGGTGGGCGCCAAACCCGCACAGTGAATGTGTCCATCTTGGTTCCAGCAGGTGCCACCATCACCATTCCCGTCTCGTGTGTAGAGGCTGGGCGTTGGCATGGCGGATCTCAGTTTCGCGACTCAAAGCGCATTGCCGGACGTTCTGTTCGCATGGCTAAGCAGCGAGGAGTAAAGCGCAACATCGATTCCTCTGGGCACAAGTTCTCAGATCAAGGCGCAGTGTGGAACTCCATCTCGTCAGAACTTCACATGCGAAAGATTTCGCACGAATCAGATAGTTACTTGGCAGCAGACGAGTATGTCGAAACAAATGAGAACCTCTATCAGACGTTGCAAGAACTACTCGCTACTGGCCGAGTAGAGGGTCAAACAGGAATTGCTGTTGCGTACGGCAACAAAATTGCCGGATTTGAACTGTTTACGAATGCAGATGACCTTGCAGCTAGCTGGGAGACATTGGTTCGCTCGGCTGTTCTCGATTCACCAGCCACAAACGACGACGATCTCTCCGTCGATATCACCGATGTTGAGGCGTTTATTGCAGAAGTTGCCCAACAGGAGACAACAGTGGCCCCAGGGTCTGGGTTAGGAACCGAATACCACGTTGCATCAGATCGATTGGTTGCACATGCGCTCACCGACGACGAAGGTCAGCTTATGCACGCGTATGCATTTGCCGAGATTTAATCGGCAACAATTCCACCCAAAGCGCCTCGCGCGTGAACACGCTCGATGAATGACAGTTCGTATGCAGTCCACGGATCTTTACGAACTTCATCATCAATAATCTGAGCATCGGCACCAACGAGAATTCGCCAGTCGCCCCTCGCCACGCAGTCAAGAATGTATTTTGATGCATCGGCTGCGCTGGTGGGGGCATTGTCGCGAAAACCCTCCGCCCCCATTTGCAAGAGAACGCGAAGGTCTTCGTCGCTCACCGACGACATGTCAACTCCTTGCCGCTCAAAGCGTGAGCGAACCTTTTCAATCTGTTCCCCAGACATTTCTTTCGGATCATTGCCATGCAACTTTCCTGAGTTGATTGCAATGTCTGTACCAATGTGCCCGGGCATCACCACGTGGGCGCTGAGATGTGGCGCATTGTTGCGGAAATCTGTGATGAGTGCTTCGGTAAAGCCCTTTACTGCGAACTTTGCTGCGCTGTAGGCCGAATGCGACACGGTGGGCCCAAGTGATGCCCAGAAACCGTTGATGGAACTGGTGTTCACTAAATGACCAAACGGTGCAGCAAGCAGCAGCGGTATGAATGCGCGTGCGTTCAGATACACGCCACCCCAGCACACGTTGAATGTCTTTTCCCAGCCATCGCGCGGATCTTCCGTGAAGCTTCCGCCTCCGCCGATGCCTGCGTTATTGAACAAAACATGGATGTGTGGAGTCCAAGCTGCAACAGCATCACGAAACGACAACACCTGTGCTTCGTCTGACACATCTGCAATGTGCGTGAGAATCTTTCCGGAGTTGCCGGCTTTCATGCAGAGGTCCACTGTTTCTGCGAGAGCTTCGCCATTCACATCGCATGTTGCAACATTGCAGCCTTGTTCGGTGAGTTGACGCACGAGTTCTCGACCCATGCCAGTCCCGCCTCCGGTGACAACTGCTGTGAGTCCGCCATAACCATTCTTCAGATTGTTCGACATGGTTGCCCCCTGACATTTTGAACAAGGAGAACAGTAGTCCTCGTTGAATTCAATTCATGAAGTGGAGCAGATTAGCGAAGATGTTCGCGCATCCAGGGCAGAATCTTGTTCACCATGCCAGCGTCACGTGTGATTTCTCCAGTGATATCGGTGTCGAACTTGCTCACTTGTCCGCGCACACGTTGTAGATCGGTGGCCCACTTCATTAATCGGTATTGCGGGTCT
>JBIIJW010000190.1:0-3362 GCA_044233525.1 Ilumatobacteraceae bacterium
CGAACACTTGATGCCTTCAACTGCGACAAAACACCATCGTTGTTACCAAGGATTCCGGCCATGTGCTTGCCGAGCGCACCCATGCACGCGCCCGTAAGTGTTGCAATATCCACCATGGCGTCTGGCTTGCTCTCAGCGCCTAGCGACAAACCATCGGCAAGAATCAATCGACCTTCTGCGTCAGTGTTGTGAATCTCAACAGTCTTGCCATTACGCATGGTGAGAACATCGCCCAACTTCAAGGCGCTACCGCTTGGCAAGTTGTCTGTACACATCAAATACGCCGTCACGCTTGTCTTTACCTTGAGTGCACGTAATGCACCCATGGTGGCAAGAACAGCAGCCGCACCGCTCATGTCCATCTTCATTGATGCATGGCTTGCGTCGCTTGGCTTCAAAGAGATGCCACCAGAGTCGTACATCACTCCCTTACCAACCAACACAACGTGATTGCTTGCTTTGGCAGGACGGTATTCCAATTTCACCATGCGCGGCGGTTCAACGCTTCCGGCATTTACTCCGACAAGACCGCCACATCCCATAGCAATCAACTGGTCACGGTTGTACACCGTTGCCTTTAATCCACTCTTGCTGGCGAGTGCGACTGCCTTGTCTGCCAACTGGCGCGCTGTGAGATGTGATGGTGGAGTATTCGCAAGATCGCGCGCCATGCAAACGGCAGACGCAGTTGCAACACCAATCTCCATACCGGTCTTTACTTCTGCAGTGCTCGTAGTAGCAACAAATGTGACCTTCGTGAGCTTTGGCAAACCGCCTTTGTCGTTCTTCAAGTCCACCCAACGGTGCAACGCAAGAGCCATTCCTTCAACAATTACGTGCGCATTTTCTTTCGCGTTACCGCGACGTGCAGTTGCCAATGTTGTGGAAATTGATTCATAGCGCGAACATGCACGTGCAACAGATGCAGCAATGTTGCGCAAACCATTCGATGACAAGTCCTTCACGTCACCAACACCCACCAACACGGTGGCCTTTGCTCCACCTGAGCCGGGCAATGAAAGTGTTTGTGACACAGACCCATCAAAGCCAAGTGCGCTCAATTGATCGCGGGTATATCCCAGACCAGCGGGTACTGGACCTGCAGATGCAATGGGAATAACAACAGCATCAACTTTGGCGGGCGCGGACTTTGAAGTAACGAAGGTGGTACGCATGTCACCACTCTATGGGGACACAACGACAGGCGTAGCCCCGAGGGCTTACAGGCTCTTCACGGGGCGAGATTCGCCCTCTTGCCAACGCGCCATGGTCCAGAGAAGGTCTGACAAGCGGTTGAGATATGGCACCACATACGACGGTGGTGGCGCAGCACCAAAGGCTTGACGTTCGGCACGGCGAACCGTTGTACGTGCAAAGTCCAACCATGCAGACACGGGGTGTTCACCTGGCACAACAAACTCTGTTGGTGGTTCGAACTTTGTATCGAGGTCATCGATAATGGTCTCTAAACGGTCCACCATCTCTGATGTGACACTGCTTTTGCCTGGCGTAAGTTTGTGGCGATTCTCCGGAAGGGTGGCTAACTCGGCCATGAGGACATAGAGGTCTTTCATGATGGGTACCACGATGGCGTCCACATCAGAGCCGTGCCCTGCAGCCGTGCGCACTAAACCGATGACTGCCTGCGCCTCATCAACTGCGCCATAGGCACGAGGCAATGCGGAGTCTTTGGGTACTCGGCCTCCATAGAAGAGTCCGGTCGTGCCGTCGTCGCCTTCCCGGGTGTAGATCTTCTCGCGAGCCATAACAAGACTCTATGGGTGATAAAGGCTCAACTCGGGTTTTCAGTGAATGTCACAGCGTAAAGAAACGGCTCGCCACCACAGCTGTGGCAGTAGCGTTGAAGGGTCATGAGTCGTCAGCCGTACACCGAAGCAATCAAAGAACGAGTCATTGTTTTCGACGGGGCATTTGGCACATTTGTGCAAGACCTCAACCTTGTTGCCGATGACTTCGGTGGCGCCTCTCTTGAGGGCTGCAATGAGATGTTGTGCCTCACTCGCCCCGACGTCATTGAGGCCATGCACACCGCATTCTTCGAAGCGGGCGTTGATGCTGTTGAGACCGCCAGTTTTGGCAGTTTCTCCACCGTTCTCATTGAATACGACATTCCCGAAAAGGCATACGAATTAAATGTTGAGGCCGCAGCCATTGCACGACGAGTGGCAGACACGTTCGAGCAGCGCGATGGTCGCCCTCGCTATGTAGCAGGAAGCATGGGTCCAGGAACCAAGTTGCCCAGCCTTGGCCACATTGGTTTCATTGAACTTCGCGATTCCTACGTCGAACAAGCACGCGGGTTGATCGACGGCGGATCAGATCTGTTCCTCATCGAGACATGCATGGACCTACTGCAAATCAAGGCAGCTATGCAAGCATGCCGAATTGCCATGAAGGAATGTGGTCGGGAACTTCCCATTCAGGTGCAAGTCACCATGGAAACAACTGGTCGCATGTTGGTGGGAACCGAAATTGGTGCCGCATATGCAGCACTAGTGGCTATGAAGCCAGATGTCATTGGTATCAACTGCGCAACTGGTCCGGCCGAAATGCAGGAACACCTTCGCTACCTCAGCGAACATTCGCACATCCCCATCAGTGTGTTACCGAATGCTGGTTTGCCGAGCGTTGTTGATGGTCGCACGCATTACGACCTCACACCACAACAACTTGCCGAATACCACGCACACCACGTGAAGGATTTGGGTATCACCATTGTTGGCGGGTGCTGCGGCACCACACCTGAGCATTTGCGTCAAGTCTGTGAAGCAGTGCATGCAGTACAACCAAAACGTCGTGCTCCAGAAACCGAGCCAAGTGTGACGTCGCTGTACTCCCCTGTCACGCTTGAACAAGACAACTCGTTCCTCATTATTGGTGAGCGCACAAACGCAAACGGTTCCAAAGCATTCCGCGAAGCAATGCTGCGCGAAGACTGGGACACCTGCGTCAAGATGGCCACCGAGCAAATTCGCGAAGGGTCGCATGTCTTGGATGTGTGTGTCGACTACGTAGGTCGCGACGGAACGGTTGATATGCACGAAATTGCATCTCGCTTTGCGACACAAGCAAGCGTTCCACTCGTGCTTGACTCCACCGAACCGCAAGTGATGGAAGCAGGACTTCTTCATGCTGGCGGTCGCTGCATTCTTAACTCAGCAAACCTAGAAGACGGTGAAGAACCTGGTAGTCGTCTTGATCGCGTTTTCTCGCTTGCGCGTGACTATGGCGCAGCGGTCATTTGTTTGCTGATTGATGAACGTGGGCAAGCGCGTGATGTTGAGTGGAAGATGGACGTGGCACATCGTTTGCACAAGATTGCAACCGAACGTTACGGATTG
>JBIIJW010000191.1:0-3359 GCA_044233525.1 Ilumatobacteraceae bacterium
GAGATTGCGGGAACTTCCCGTCATGACTCGGCGTCAGACAGACACCGACCGAGAGTGAGACCAACCCGGGATCACAGCGAGGAGAGCCATGAGTTCACAACTTCACGTCACACCGGTTCCAGCGAAGCAGGTTCCGTTCGACGATTCACCCACAGCGTGGATGGCGCAAGGCAATTGCCGCAATTACCCGCCATCAACGTTCTTCCCGTCCGACGGTGTCGGCGTTGATAGGGCGCGTGCAATTTGCAAGGGATGCCCTGTTGCCGACACGTGTTTGGAATATGCACTGACCGAGCGCATTGAGCACGGTGTGTGGGGCGGATGCTCTGAACGCGAACGTCGACGCATTTTGAAGCGCCGTCGCGGCCTACCGGCCTAATTCAAAAACTGCGGTAGCGGTCGTTACTTCGACTCGGTGGAGTCGTTGTTCTTGCCCTCTTCCATGGACTTTTTCAGCTCACGCTGAGCAGAGCCAAGGTTCTTAGCGATCTTGGGCAACTGCGAGCCGCCGAAGAGAACAACGATAACGATTGCGACCATGATGAGTTCAGGAGTGCCCATACAGCGAACCCTACCACCGGTCGTAGCGAGACAGCCCGCGAGTTGGTAGGAACAGTCCATGCTTGAATGCGTGGTGAATGTGAGCGAAGGTGCCAATGAGGCTGTTCTTACAGCACTTCGTGACGTCACTGCGACGGATCTTCTCGATGTTCATTCAGATCGTGACCACAACAGAAGTGTCTTCACATTGGTGGGCACGGCTGCACCAAAACTCCTCACAAAACAAGCTGTTTCTCGCCTATCCCTTCCCCAGCACGAGGGCGTCCACCCACGCTTGGGAGTCGTGGATGTTGTTCCATTTGTGCCACTTGGCGACTCAACAATGGGTGATGCCCTTCGAGCGCGCGATGAGTTCGCGTACTGGGCCGCCACCGAATTGAACATCCCCTGTTTCCTGTACGGACCAGAGCGAACACTGCCGTTCATTAGGAAAAACGCATGGTCATCGTTAATGCCAGATGTTGGCCCTCGCGCTGCGCATCCAACGGCTGGTGCCATTTGTGTTGGAGCACGTGAGCCATTGATTGCCTACAACGTGTGGCTAGATGGGGTGTCGTTGCAGCAAACGCGCGACATTGCATCGCTCGTGCGTACTGAACACATTCGCACTCTCGGGTTACAAGTGGGCCGATTCACACAGGTGAGCGTGAATTTGGTGGCACCGACACGGGCGAATCCGCTTCATGTTGTGGAAGCAGTGAAACAACACACCGCAGTGCATCACTGTGAATTAGTAGGCCTGTTGCCAGAAGAGATTCTTCGTGCGATTCCACAAGACCGCTGGGAGGAACTTGACCTCGCAGAAGATCGCACCATTGAATCGCGACTACAACGTCGCCACGGCTGAATTAGCCGTTGACGATGCGACGTGAATCTTGAGCGCGTTGACGACGCAAACGACGACGCTCACGCTCTGACAAACCGCCCCAGATTCCAAACTTTTCGCCGTTAGCGAGTGCGTATTCCAAGCACTCTCCGCGAACGATGCAGCCCTTGCAGACTTCTTTTGCTTCGCGGGTGCTGGCACCGCGCTCGGGGAAGAACAAGTCTGGATCGACACCCAGGCAGTTGGCCTGGTCTTGCCAGCCACGTTCCAAATTCAATAGTTCAGCGTCTCCGAGCATGATGTGTTGCCTCCCAGCAAATGACCGAAGTGACTCTCCGGAGAGACATCATCTTGCGACCGTGTAATTACAACGTTGTTATTGTGACAAATCTCAGCGGAAATAGCAACTTGAGAGCTGAGAATTAGCGAGAACGGGCGGTTCTACGACGATTTTGGAGAAAATCGACCAGAACGTAGTCACCCAAGGTGTCTGGCGTGGTGAAAAAAGCCCTGCCTTTATTGATCTGTGTCATCTCTTCAATGAGATGTTGCAGCGATCGGCTGGCATCGAGGACAAAAAAGTTGATGGTGATGTTGTCCTTCGTGCAACGCTTCACCTCTCGCATGGCGTACTCCACCGATTCTTGAATGTAGGGATACGTGAAAATGGGATAACCCTCTGGTGTGATGTGCGCAGTTGGTTCACCATCGGTGATCATGATGATTTGCTTCGTGCCTGTTTGCTTTGCCAACTGCTTGCGGGCCATGTCGAAGGCTTGATGCATGTTGGTACCCCACTCTTGGTCCCAACTGACCTCTGGTAAGTCCTCTGGGCGAATGGGATACGCCACACTGCTGAATCCGATGATGGAGAGAAAATCTCGCGGAAACTGGGACGAAATCAACGAATGCATTGCCATGGCAACTTTCTTTGCCGGCACAAAACGACCGGCCTGCACCATGGAGTACGACAAGTCCAACAACAACACCGTTGACGAACGCGACGTGTGTTCAGTGCGTTCAATTTCAAAGTCGTCTGGCGTTAGCGAAATGGGAGTTCCAGTTCCATTCCGTGACAGCGCATTGCGAATAGTGCGCTGCAAATCGAGACGAAACGGATCACCAAATTCGTACGGCTTCGAATCGTAGGTGCGCTCGTGCCCCATGCCTTCATCGTGCATGCGATGCTGGCCAAACTTGTCTTTCGACAACTTGCCAAACAACTCGCGCAAGGCGTTGTTGCCGATGGCACGAAGTCCGCGTGGTGTGAGCTCGATGCGACCCTCTTTGCGATTAATGAGACCCGCTTCTTCCAGCACTTTGGTCATTTCTGCCAGTCTTTGAAGCGATTGGGCGCTTTGGTCGCCGAGGATTTCGCGCACTTTGTCGAGGTCGAATTCGCCCAATTGCGACGGACCAGCAGCCTGACGCATCATGTTCTCCATGGCGTCCAAGTCAGCCATTTCTTGCATGGCCTGCATGGCCTGTTGCATGTCCATGGGTTGCTCACCACGGAAGTTGTAGCCCTGCCCATTGCCTGGCTGCGGGAACATTTGCTGCAAGCGCTGACCCAGTTGCTGCACTTGCCAATTGAGATCCATGTCTTCCATTAACTGCTCTGACAACTGCTGCATTTGCGAACGTTGTTCTGGCGTTAACGAGTTCATGAAATCTTGCATGGCTTGCATCCGCTTGGCCATGTTCTCTAACAACTCGTCGAGTGTTTCTGGATTCTCTGGAAAGAAATCACCGAACTCTTCCATGAACTTTTCAAACTCAGGATCTTCACCACGTTCACGCTTGTCGATCATGTCGTTGAGCGCGGCCATCATGTCTTTCATGCGGGCCATGTCCTCGGGCGTCATGTTCTGCATGCCCTCTGACATCTGATCAACAACTTGCTGCATCATTTGTTGACGCAATTTGTCCAGCATCTCTTCAAAACGTTGACGAGCCTCTTGAGATTCGAAGT
>JBIIJW010000192.1:0-3348 GCA_044233525.1 Ilumatobacteraceae bacterium
GAGTGTTCCAGATCAGCCAACGCTAAAAGTTGGTGACTCTGTTGTGAAGGGCACCTCTATTGCAGTCAATGTGTCCACTGGGCCAGCTCTACGTGAGATACCAAACCTTGTTGACATGACGCTTGTTGACGCCACCACAAAGCTCACTGAATTGGGTCTTCTGGTTGTGGAAGGACCCGCTGCCGGACACCCCGAGATTGCCGCTGGAAAGATTTCTGTTCAGGTTCCTGCAGCGGGAGAGAAACTGGCCAAGGGTGGCACCGTGACGGTGACTGTGTCGAAGGGGCAAATCACAACTCTGATTCCCACGATCTACGGCAAAGACTTCGCCAAAGTGAAAGAGCGCCTTGAGGGCGCAGGAATGGTGATTGGCAAGGTCACCGGAAACAAGAATCGCGGTCTGCGATCAGCCTCTATTGATGGCAAAGTGGTGCGCAACTACACGCGTGTGGTCGTCGGTAAGACGGTCGACCTAACGTTCCCCTAATCTCAAAGAGGAGCGGCATTCGCCGCCAGGCGAGAGGGGATTCACCATGGGTGCATTAGACGGACGTGTTGCCATCATCACAGGCGCTGGTCGCGGAATTGGACGCGAACACGCGTTGTTGTTTGCGGCTGAAGGCGCAAAGGTTGTGGTGAACGACTTGGGCGGTGCAAACGATGGCACTGGTGAAGATGCAACCCCTGCGCAACAAGTAGTGAATGAAATTGTTGCGATGGGTGGTGAAGCAATTGCCAACTACGACAATGTCGCCGATTGGGAAGGCGCTCAGCGCATGGTGAACGCTGCCGTTGAAGCGTTCGGGGATCTCGACATTCTGGTGAATAACGCTGGCATTCTTCGCGACCGAGTTCTCGTGAACATGACAGAAGCCGAGTGGGATGCCGTTATCGCGGTTCACTTGAAGGGCCACTTTGCACCATCTCGCTGGGCAGCTGCATATTGGCGCGAGCAGCACAAAGCAGGAAGCACACGACCACGAAACATTGTGCACACGTCGTCAACATCTGGTTTGTTTGCAAACCCAGGGCAGTCGAACTACGGAGCTGCAAAAACTGGAATCGCAACGTTCAGTCAAATCCTTGCAAAAGAGTTGGCGCGCTACAACGTGAAGAGCAATTCAATTGCTCCAGCCGCACGGACGCGATTGACAGAGGCAACTCCAGGTCTTGGTGATCGCATCGCCGCACCAACAAATGCTGCGCAGTTTGACGACTGGGATCCAGCCAACATCTCACCACTCGTTGCGTACCTTGCATCGGCTGACTGTCATTTCACTGGTGAAACGTTCTTTGTGAAAGGCGGCGAAGTTACTCGCGTCAATAGCTGGGAACGTGCAGAAACCGTTGAGCAGAATGATCGCTGGAAAGTGTCTGAACTCACAGTTGCAATGAAGGAAATGGCCGCCAAGGTCAACAAATAGCGCACTACCCTCAGTAGTTGCCCCATGAACCCCCAATCACGCAATAACGAGGAGTTAACGCCGCACGGCAGGTCCACCATCGCGGTGGAACAAGCCGGTGTCGACGAAATTTCCGTCGTCCCATGGACGCAGATGATTCCTCGGCGTCTTGCGCGCAAAGTGGGTCTCACTCGGAAGTGGGCCACATTCATCGTGGTGCTGGCGGGATTGTTCACCACCAGTTCAACAATCACAGTGTTGGTGGTGTCGCTAGAAACAATTGCACGGGATTTGAACTCATCGGTCAGCGTGTTGAACTGGTCAATCACGGGGCCAATGTTGGCATTCGGAGTTGTGGGTCCTGCGTACGGAAAGATTGGCGACCTCTACGGCCACAAGAAGGTGTATGTCTTTGGGTTGTTGTTCTCAGGTGTGTTTGCCTTGGCCACAGTGTTCGCATGGAATGCATCCAGTATGGTGTTTTTCCGCTTGATGTCTGCGGTGTGCGGTTCTGCAACGGGCCCCGCAGCAATGGCGTACATCAATCGATTGTTTGACCCGCAAGAACGAGTTCGTCCCATGGGCTTGTGGAGTTTCACAACCGCCGGAGCTCCCGTGCTTGGCGTTGTTATCGGTGGACCATTGGTGGAAAGCATTGGATGGCGAATGATCTTCGTGATTCAGGCGCCACTTCTGATTGGTGCATCAATTGTTGCGTGGCGTCTCTTGCCGCAGACCAGCCGAATGAAGAACGTGAAGTTCGACATCTGGGGTACGGTGACATTGGGACTTGGTGCAACCTTGTTGTTGCTGACGATCAACCGCGGTCATTCTTGGGGTTGGACCTCGCCCGGAATTATTTCATTTGGCGTTGCATCAGTGATTGCGCTGTGGGCATTCATTCAAATAGAGAAACGCGTTGAAGCTCCGCTGTTGCCGTTGTCGTGGTTGCGTAATGGAAACATTGTGTTGCCCATCTTGATTCAGGCATTGTTGAACTTTGCCTACATGGGTGGATTCATTGTTGTTCCGCAAATGCTGGAAAAGGGTCTGGGAATGACCGCAGCACACATTGGACTGTTGGTCATTGCGCGACCACTCACGTTCTCCATCGTTGCACCATTGGCGAGTTTCTTCACCATGAGAGTTGGTGAACGTGTGTCTGGAGTTCTTGGTTCGGTCGGAATTCTTGCGTCAATGGTGTTGCTCAGCAGTATTCGAGGCGACTCGTCGGACTTGTTGGTGATTATTGGACTCGGATTATCGGGGCTTGGATTTGGTATTGCTGGTCCTGCATTGTCAGCTCTCGTGTCGAACGCAGTTGATGACGATTCTGTGGGAGTGGCCGGTGCAATGCAGCAGTTGCTCAGCCAAATGGGTGCCGTTCTTGGATCAACGGTGATGATTTCAATTCAAGAGATGACATCGAGCAGCGGCCTCATAGAGAGCTACGCATACGGATTGATGGCAGGCGCCGCCACCGCAATCGTTGGTGTGGTGTTAGCGATGAAGTTGACGCCAACAGATCGCAGTCAGCCGCTTGCGCATTAAGCGGTGATGTTCTTAATCTCAGCGGCAACAATTGCTGCGGTGTCTGTTTGAGGAATTGCTGTCTGCATCATCATTAATCGGGTGATGTCACCTTCAACTTTGATGCGGCCTTGCATAAACGCTTGCATGCTGGCGGTGGGGTCTTGGTCCACAAAGAGTTGGCGAGCAGTTTCATAGTCGGTGGTGACAGTGAGGTCTGCAGAGTCCAGTTCGCCCAATTCCATATCGAGGGTGCCAGACGATGTGTCGATGTAGGCCTTCACCGTTCCTTCTCCGAAGGGAACCTTCGTGGTCACAACGTTGATTCGCACCACAGCATCGATTCGAGGGACGTCATTTGAGTACCTGTGACGAATGTCGCGGGCTGCTGTAATCCACTGATCGGAGAGAAATG
>JBIIJW010000193.1:0-3330 GCA_044233525.1 Ilumatobacteraceae bacterium
CGTAACCGCGGTTACAAGTTGGCCACCCCTGGCGCGACGCGTCGCCATCGCAAGCCACGTGCGTAAGGGCTAGTGATGACCGGAGCAATGAACGGCGAATTCCGTTCTAGCTCTTTGACATTGCATCGCTACTTGGCAGTCCCTAGCGGGCACCAACCACAGCTTCCTGGCGTCATCTTGTGCCACGGGTTTCCCATTGGCCCACTCGATGCGCGTCAATCTGCTGTCACGTTTCCGCAGTTAATGGATCGTGTTGCAAACGATTTGGGTTGGGCTGCGCTCACGTTCACATTTCGTGGTTGTGGAACGAGTGATGGCGACTTCTCGATGCAGGGATGGGTGGACGATCTTCGCGCCGCAATCGATCATCTGGAAGCGGAAGTATCGCCTCAGGGAATCTGGTTAGTCGGAACCAATACCGGTGGCGCACTCGCTCTATGTGTGGCGGCAGATGATCCACGTGTGCGCGGTTGTGCGCTGATGGGTGCTCGAGCAGACTTTGATGACTGGGCAGGACAGCCGCGGCGGTTTCTGGAACATGCAAAAGAGATCGGCGCCATTCGCTCGAATGGATTTCCGAAGGCTTTTGATGAATGGAGTCGCGAGTTGCGACGATTCCGCCCAGTGGACGCAGCGCGCCGATTCGCTCCGCGACCATTACTTGTCATGCATGGCGAAGAAGACGAAAGCGTCCCCGTTTCAGACTCGCGCGATCTTGCTCGAGCACATGGTTCTGCAGAATTGCGCATCATTCCAGGTGCGGGCCATCGTTTGCGTCACGACCCGCGAGCTATTGCGGTGTTGTTGGGTTGGCTGGATCGCCAACGCGCATTGTTGATGTAGCTAGCTGTCGTGTCCGAGTGGATGCGACGTGTGCCACGCGTAGGCGGTGGCGATGATGTCATCAAGTGTTTTGGTTGGCGACCAATGAAACAATTGTTGAATGCGTTGGGTGTCTGCGTAACACTCAGCTGGATCGCCAGCGCGCCGACCGGAAATCGAATAGGGCACCGTCTTGCCTGTGACACGTTCTGTTGCTTCAATGATTTGCATGACGCTGGTACCAAAACCAGTGCCGACGTTGCAGGTGGCACTGCTGCCACCGTCACGTAAGTAGTCAAGTGCCGCTACATGTGCCTGAGCAAGGTCTTCAACATGGATGTAGTCACGTACTCCGGTGCCATCGGGAGTGGGGAAGTCGTTTCCAAAAACCGTGAGTGGCTTGGAGGAATCCATGACTGCTTTCATGACATGTGGAATGAGATTTTGTGAGTAACGCCAGTCTTCACCCAGAGTGCCATCTGTGGCCGCACCAGCAGCATTGAAGTAGCGAAGAGCCACGTGACGCATTGGGGTTGTACGCGAGTACCACTGCAATGTTTTTTCAATCATGAGCTTTGTTTCGGCGTACACGCTCTCGCATCGTGGCTCTGCGTCTTCAGTCACGGGAACATTGTCTGGTGTTCCATAGATTCCCGCAGTTGATGAGAACACAACACGATGCACCCCGGCACGGGCAAGCGCTTCACACAACTTTTGAGAACCAGTGACGTTGTTATTGAAGTACTTGGCGGGATTCTCCATTGATTCGCCAACTGCTTTATACGCGGCAAAGTGGACAACGTCTTCAACACCGTGTTCGCGACAGATGCGTTCGACAAGGTTGGTGTCGGCAACATCGCCTTGTACAAATGGCGCATCTCCCACCGCTTTGCGATGTCCGTTCTCCAGCGTGTCAAGAATGACTACACCGCGCCCCGTTGATCGAATGAGACGCGCCGTAATAGAGCCGATGTATCCGGCGCCCCCGGTGATGAGAGTGGTCACGACTTCTTCTTTGCAGCGGTCTTTTTGGCCGTTGTCTTTTTAGCGTTGGTCTTCTTTGGCGCAAGCGGGCGTGATTGCTTGTCGCGGTCGGCTGCTTTTTCTGCTTTCTTCCATGCACGAACTTTCAACAGTGTTTCTTGCGATGTGATGTCTGCAATGGTGCGCGGGTTGGAGTCGCTGAAGACACCTGCAGCTTCCTTCCAACCCTCTGGTGCGATATCGAAACGCTTCGCGAGAAGCGCAATAAAGATTTGGGCTTTCTCTTCGCCGTATCCCGGCAGTTTCCGCAGGCGTTCAAAGAGAACATTCGCATCGGTGACGCCTTTCCAAATGTTTTCGCCTTTGTTCTTGTATTCGGTCGCGATGATGGCGCACATTCCTTGAATTCGCTGCGCCATTGCTTTTGGAAAACGATGGATAGCAGGCTTTTCAAGACAGACATGCAGGAATTCGTCCGGATCCATGTCCGCAATTTTCTTTGGGTCTAAGTGGCCCAATCGCTGCTTCAATGTATGTGCACCATTAAATGCCCACTCCATGGGAACTTGCTGATCAAGCAACATGCCAATGAGAAGGGCTGTGCCATTGCTGTTCAGCAACTTGTCGGACTGCGGATTTCCAGTGATGTACAAAGTGCCCATGATGTTTTTAGTCTCGGATGTTTTCAGTCTCGCGTGAGCCCGTTTTCGGCCTCGGGGTTAATGCCAAGATCAATAATGGCTTGAGCCACAGTCTCGCGTGAAATGTTGCGGGTTCCCACTAGAGACGTCAAAACAGCAATCACAACGTGTTCTGCATCTGTCTCAAAGAATCGTCGGAGCGCCTCGCGTGTATCGCTGCGACCCATGCCGTCTGTTCCCAGCACTACAAACTTGCGGTGAGGGATAAATGAGGCGATTTGTTCGGGGACAATGCGCATGAAGTCACTCACAGCAACCACTGGAGTCTCCTCTGCGCCGAGAGCTTGTTGCACGAGAGATGTGCGTTGAGCTTGTGTGGGGTGCAAGCGATTCCATCGCTCAACCTCAATGGCATCGTCGCGCAAAGACTTGTAGGACGTGGCCGACCATAAATCCACATGAACGTTGTACTTATCACGAAGAATGTCGCTGGCCCGCTGTGCTGCCTTGTATGCGGTACCTGAAAACAGCAGAGTTGCATCGGCAGGTGATGGCGCAGCCGAATACTTGTACAGACCGTTGATGATGTCGTCGGCACTCACATGGGCGGGCCTAGCTGGCATCACCATGTTTTCGTTGTACAAGGTGATGTAATAAAAAATGTCTGCCGGATTTGCTCCGTACATCTTGTCGATGCCATGTTCAACAATGGCCGCCATCTCGTATGCGAATGCTGGGTCGTATGCCTGACATGCAGGAACAGTGCTTGCGAGAACAAGGCTGTGTCCGTCTTGATGTTGCAAACCCTCACCCATAAGGGTGGTGCGACCTGCAGTTGCACCCATGAGGAATCCGCGTGTGCGTGAATCTGCCGCTTGCCAGA
>JBIIJW010000194.1:0-3328 GCA_044233525.1 Ilumatobacteraceae bacterium
AGCGGTACCAATCTTTTTGCCATTGCGCTTCACAGTGGCAGAGCCTTCGAGAATCACGTACGCCTCACGACCAGTTTGACCCTGATCCATGATGATGGTTCCTGCCTTGAGAACACGCTCGGTGGAGCTCTTCACGACGAGGCCGAGTTCTTTGGTGGAGCACTCAGAAAAGAGTGCGATGTTGCGGAGATGATCAACGGTGGACTTTGTGCTTGCCATGTGCATAAGTGTAATGCAGAAGGAAAGGCCTCATTTCCACTGAGACACAACTTCTCACTTGAGAGGAGTCACATGTGACTGTTTCCATTGCCTCAGTGTGATGGGCCTGCCTGATTGGCCACGCCTTCAATGGCAGCGCGAATTTTCTCTTGGTCGCCGAGATATTCAACGGACGTGACATCAAGCGATTCAGTCAATGAATACAGGCGTGGAACCCCAGTCGGGATATTCAATTCGGCGATGTCATCTTCGGCGATTCCTTCAAGTGACATCACAAGAGCGCGAAGGGAATTTCCATGTGCTGCAACAAGGACGTTCATCCCTTGACGCAATTGGGGCACCACGGTCTCCATGAAATGTGGGACAACTCGCGCCACCACATCTTTTAAGCACTCAGTGGCTGGAAGATGTTGTGGGTCAACGAAGCGATATCGCGGATCGTTCACTGGATGTTCGGCGCTATCGGTATCCACTGGTGGTGGTGGAACATCGAAGCTTCGGCGCCAGGCCAGTGTTTGCTCGGCACCATGCTTTTCCGTGGTGGCCTTCTTGTCGAGGCCTTGGAGGGCCCCATAGTGACGCTCATTCCATTTCCAGTGGCGTTCCACCGGAAGCCACACCTGGCCCATCTCATTGAGGGCTAGATGACAGGTCATGCAAGCGCGCGTTAATAAAGAGGAATGGGCCACGTCGAAGGTGAGACCAGCTTCTTTCATGACCCGGCCAGCATCAGCAGCTTCTGCCTCGCCCTGGGCGGACAGGGGCACGTCGTGCCAGCCAGTAAAGAGGTTCAATTGGTTCCACGTACTTTGGCCGTGGCGGAGGAGAACAAGATTTCCAAGCACGGTGACATCGTAGGGGACAGGCCAAAATCAAAGAATTCAGCCTTTTACAAATCTTGAGTCACCTCATATCAAGTTTTCTGTCACGAAGGTTGTAATGCTGCCCGTTGAGGCTTATTCTGAGCACATCTATCCACGCCGACCCCCGGCCTCGATGAGGAGAACCCCCCATGGCAAAAGCAGTAGGAATCGACCTTGGAACCACCAACTCAGTGGTGGCAGTTCTTGAAGCGGGCGATCCAGTTGTGATCCCAAACTCTGAAGGAGCCCGCACCACTCCTTCGATTGTTGCGTTTTCAAAGACTGGTGAAGTGTTGGTGGGAGAAGTGGCAAAGCGCCAAGCCATCACTAACCCCGATCGCACCTTCCGCAGCATCAAGCGCGAGATGGGTACTGCATGGAAGTCAGAAGACATCGATGGCAAGAAATACACACCGCAAGAAATCAGTGCACGCACACTCATGAAGTTGAAGCGCGACGCCGAGGCCTATCTCGGTGACACCGTGACAGACGCAGTCATCACTGTTCCTGCATACTTCGACGACGCCCAACGCACCGCAACCAAAGAAGCCGGCGCTATTGCAGGTTTGAATGTATTGCGCATCATCAACGAGCCAACTGCAGCCGCGCTTGCATATGGCCTCGATAAGTCATCACAAGACGAAACAATTCTTGTGTTCGACCTTGGTGGCGGCACATTCGACGTGTCAGTTCTTGAAATTGGTGACGGTGTGTTTGAAGTAAAGAGCACGCACGGCGACACGCATCTCGGCGGAGACGACTGGGACCAGCGCATCATTGATTGGCTGGTACAACAGTTCAAAGCAGCGCACGGTGTCGACTTGTCGCAAGATCGCATGGCATTGCAGCGCCTGAAGGAAGCAGCTGAAAAAGCAAAGATTGAACTGTCACAAACACAGCAAACTCAGATCAACTTGCCATTCATTACTGCAACGGCAGAAGGCCCATTGCACCTCGATGAATCGCTCTCTCGTTCAAAGTTCCAAGAGATGACAGCAGATCTTGTTGAGCGCTGTCGTGTTGCATTCGAAAAGGCATTAAAAGATGCTGGCCTCACTAAGAGCCAAGTGAATCACGTGATTCTTGTTGGTGGTTCAACACGTATGCCAGCAGTGCAAGAACTCGTGATGTCGTTGACTGGTAAAGAGCCAAACAAAACTGTGAACCCGGACGAAGTTGTTGCTGTCGGTGCGGCTGTGCAGGCGGGCGTGTTGAAAGGCGACGTGAAGGATGTTCTCTTGCTGGACGTCACTCCGTTGTCACTTGGTATTGAAACCAAGGGTGGCGTTATGACAAAGCTCATCGAGCGAAACACCACAATTCCAACTCGTCGTACAGAAGTGTTCACCACTGCAGATGACAATCAGCCATCCGTAGAGATCAACGTGTTGCAAGGCGAGCGTGAGATGGCCAGCTACAACACATCGTTGGGCAAGTTCCAACTTGTTGACTTGCCACCTGCACCGCGTGGAGTTCCACAGATTGAAGTCACCTTCGACATCGACGCAAACGGAATTGTGCACGTGTCTGCAAAAGACCGTGCCACAAACAAAGAACAGTCAATGACAGTTACAAACTCAACCTCGTTGAGTAAGGACAAGATTGAAGAGATGATTCGCGATGCCGAAGCGCACGCAGAAGAAGATCGTCGTCGTCGTGATGAAGCAGAAGTACGCAACAATGCAGACTCGCTGGTGTACCAAACCGAGAAAGTTTTGCGCGAGCAAGGCGACAAGGTGTCTGCTGAAGAGCGAGAAGCAGTCGAAGGACCACTTGCAGCTTTGAAGGCGGCAATTTCTGGAAACGATCTCGAACAAATCAAGTCCGCAACTGAGACGCTGATGGGCGCAAGCCAAGCATTTAGCCAGAAGCTGTACGAGGCAGCAGCGCGCGATGGTGGCGCAGCCGGGTCATCGGCATCTGGCGCAGCTGCGGCATCTGATGACGACATTGTTGATGCAGAAATCGTGGATGAACAGTAAGTCATATGTCAGAGCACGAATCTGAATCAGTGGCCAACGAAGGTGTTGTTGACCAGAACGAAGAAGTTCTCGTTGATGACACCATTGTTGAGCACGACATTGCTGCGTTGTTGGCGGAGCGCGATGAGTTCAAAGACATTGCACTTCGTTTGCAAGCAGACTTTGAGAACTACAAGAAGCGAGTTGCACAAGTTCAGTCAGACGAAGTTGATCGTGCAACTGGTCGGTTGGCAGAAGCACTGTTACCAGTACTTGATGCGTGTG
>JBIIJW010000195.1:0-3325 GCA_044233525.1 Ilumatobacteraceae bacterium
CACTACGCCGAACTTGATGCCTTGGAAAGAGGTCGCCTCAGAAATGGGAAAGACCCCGCAGGGGGTGCGGGGCCTCTCAACCGAAACCCGATGGTGGGGGGACCATCTTGTGGGTTCTTTCGGCCGGCTAATGGGGGGCATTGCCGGCGCGATTTATGTTGTTTTAAGTATGCACGTGAATGCATGAACGCTCAAGCCGAACGGCACGATAGTTGCTATCGTTTTTTGTGATAACTGTCAGAGGGCGAGGAGCACCCCATGGAAATCAAGCAACTTCAGAGTTTGGTGGCCATTTCAGACCACGGCACCTTTTCTGCAGCCGCCAAAGCACTAGACACAGTGCAGTCCAACGTCTCGGCCCACATTGCCCGCCTCGAGAAAGAACTAGGCGTGGCCCTCGTGGATCGCAACAACGGCACTCTGACAGATGAAGGAGAAATTGTTCTCACACGAGCACGTCGAATTATTCATGAGATGGAAGACATCGACACAGACATTCATTCACTTGGCGAGGAAGCAAACGGTGATTGTCGAATTGGAACTTTGGGCACCACAGCACGATGGTTGATGCCTCCCCTCTTGAACTCACTCACTCGACATCATCCAGGCGTTCGCACAGCAATCATTGAAGGCGCAACAAGTGCACTTCTTTTGCGACTGACGAGTGGAGAAATTGATGCCGCAATTGTGCACTTACCGATTCCTGATCAATCATTAGAGGTCACCGAATTATTCGCAGAAGAACTCCTTCTCCTTGCGCCATCTCAACATGTTTTGGCTGAGCGAACATCTATTTCCCTCGAAGAGTTATCCGAGTACCCACTTCTCTTGGCACCACGTGGTACCGCGCAACGCAGAATTATTGATCGTGCCGCCGCGTCCCGCGGAGTTGCGCTTCGTTCACAAGCAGAGATAGATGGCGTGCGATTAATGGCGTCTCTTGTGTTTGAAGGATTTGGCCCAGCAATTGTTCCCGCCAGTGCTGCACCTGGATGGCTGAAAGGAAACTTTGTGCGCATCAGTGTTCCCGATTTGCCACGGCGAGTGGTGGGCTGGGCGCAGCGCGAACGGCCACGACCAAATAGAGCCACCCTTGCCGTTCGTGACCGCGCTGTTGAAGTGGTGAAGCGCCATGCTCCCCGACAGCCTGGGATTTCGCTTGATATTGCGCCACATCAGTCAAAAGGACTACGCCACCACCCCTCCGTCTAATCTGTTGAGGTGAGTGAACTGTCCACCTCTTCCCGTGACGTGGTTCTTGAACTCCAACACAATGTTCCAGGTGCCGCCACGGCTTCCATTATTCGGCTATCCACCGGACGAGAAGTGGTGTGGTTAGAAGTAGACGGCGGACACCATAAAGGCGCACTGTCTGCTGCGGCTTCACATGTCATTGCTACTGCAGCAACCACCGCACGCACCAAAGGACTGCCAGTTGTTCTGCAAATTGAATCATCTGGCGCCGACATTCTCGAAGGCATTCCCGCGCTTCACGGCTGGGGCACAGCAGCAAAAGCTTTGGCGGAATGTTCTGGATACGTGCCAAGCATCAGCATTGTGACTGGCCCAGCAGTGTCTGGCCCCGCGCTTTTGATTGGGCTTTCTGATTTCGTTGTGATGACCGAAGACTCGTATGCGTTCGTTAGCGGACCAACGATGGTTGCAGAGTTCACTGGCATCTCCATTTCAACTGAAGAACTTGGTGGCGCTACAACGCATGCGCGCAATAGCGGCGCAGCAACAACTGTTGTGTCAGACCTTGCGGCTGCAACTGCGTGGGTCGAAGAACTGCTGGAATACTTGCCTAACAATGTGAATGAGTTACCGCCGTTGCTCGACACCGATGACGACGACAATCGATCCACTCCCGAAGCAGGAGAGCTCATTCCAGAAGCAACAACTGGCAGCTACGACGTGCGAAAAGTCATTGAATCTATTGCAGACGATGGCGTCTATATGGAGATGAAATCTCGATGGGCTGGCAATGTCATCACAGCCTTTGCCCACATGGCTGGCTATCCAGTGGGCATTGTTGCCAACCAGCCAATCAATCTCGCAGGCACACTTGACATTCCTGCATCACAAAAAGCCGCACGCTTTGTCGCCTTCTGCGATGCCTTCAACATTCCTGTCATCACGCTTGTCGACACTCCGGGCTTTTACCCAGGAAAAGATCTGGAATGGCGCGGAATGATTCGCCATGGCGCACAACTTGTGTTTGCATACGCTCGCGCCACCGTTCCACGAATTTGCGTCATCTTGCGCAAGTCCTACGGAGGCGCCTACATCGTGATGGACTCGAAGAACATGGGAAATGATCTTTGCCTCGCATGGCCGTGCGCTGAGCTCGCCGTGATGGGCGCCGGGCAGGCTGCTGCCATTCTTCAACGCCGCGCAACACCAGAAGAACGTGCGGCCTTTGAAGCGGACTACACCGAACGGCTTCTCAACCCCTACATTGCCGCCGAACGTGGGTATGTTGACGCCGTCGTTGACCCAGCAGACACGCGTCGAGAGATTTGTGCAGCGCTTCACATGCTTCGAGACAAGCGAGAAAAGCTGGTATCTCGCAAGCACGACAACACTCCCCTGTAGCCGGGTTCACAACCTGCGGAAGTGGGAGTCATCTGGGGTGTTCGTCTAACCTGAGTTGTGGGGGAAAACGGCCCCCGCTCCCTATTCGGGCAGCAGTCAAGGAGATCCCATATGGCTGACACCATCACAATCATCGACGACCGAACTGGAAAGAAGGTCACGGTGCCCATCGAGGGCGGAGTTTTCTCCTCCGCCGCACTGCGAGAACTGGACCCCAGTCTCTTTATGTACGACCCCGCATATTTGTCGACGGCGTCGTGTGCATCTGCCATCACGTACCTCGACGGAGACAACGGTGTTCTGCGGTACCGCGGGTACCCCATTGAGCAACTTGCCGAGAGTTCTTCATACCTCGAGGTTGCTTACCTGTTGTTGAATGGCGAACTCCCCACCACAGACCAAAAGGCCACGTGGGAGTACAACGTCACACGCCACACCATGATCCACGAAAACATGCGTAAGCGATTCGTTGACGGATTCCATTACGACGCACATCCAATGGGAATGTTCATCTCTGCAACCGCAGCTCTTGGCACGTTTTACGAAGATGCGAAAGACATTTTCGATGCTAAATCATTCGACAAGCAAGTTCTTCGTTTGATTGCAAAGGTTCCCACCATTGCAGCAATGTGTTACCGATTTAGCCAAGGTTTGCCATTCGTCATGCCAAACAACTCTTTGTCTTATGGCGAGAACTTCCTCAACATGATGTTCCGCATTGGTGACGACT
>JBIIJW010000034.1:0-10240 GCA_044233525.1 Ilumatobacteraceae bacterium
CGGCGTCGATGTTGCGGTCAAATTCGGCCTCGTCAACCTCAATGGAGAGCTTGACCATGTTGCCTTCTAGGGCTTCGAGAGTGCTTTTCACAGGGTTCGGAGTGTATCGGTTCGCCTTCCATGCTCCCTTTCCCGCAATAATGGAGACATGACGCTTTGGAAGCCACACGCTCTCGCCAACCCACATCAGGGCCAAATCAACTTGAGGGTCGGCGACAAGGTTGCCGCTATGGACGGAATCGACGGAGCCCCCGAAGGAACAGAGGGCAAAGTCATCTTGGCAAATGGATTCAATTGGTTGCGCTATCGCGTTCTCTTTACAAATGGACAAGAGATTGGCGACCTTGACCACCGCCATCTGCAGCCCATCGGTCGCACGGCAAAGCGCTTGGCCCGGGAAGCAAAACGAGCCAAATAGTTCTCAGATTTGTTCGTCACCGATAGCGTATGACGGACACCACGGGGTGTGGCGCAGTTGGTAGCGTGCCTGGTTTGGGACCAGGAGGCCGGGAGTTCAAGTCTCCCCACCCCGACCATTTAGACCTTTTCCATAAGGGGAATCGAATGCCTGCAGATCTCGACTCAGCGAGATATGTCTCGTTTGTGACATACAAAAAAGACGGCACGCCTGTTGCTACTGCTGTATGGGTTGTTCCATTTGACGGCGGTTATGCATTCACCACCGACCCCAGTGCGTACAAAGTTCGCCGCATTAAAAACGATGCGCGTGCCACACTCACCGTGTGCGACATGCGAGGCAAAGTCTCGGAAGGCGCAACCACACATCTCGGCAGCGCAGTGCTTCTGAACGATCAGCAATCAGACGAAGTGGCAAGACTCATCGCGAAGAAGTACTCAATCGGTGTGAAGTTGTTGGACGTGATGTCGTTTGTCAAGAAGATTCTCGGCAGAGGCAGCACCGCTGGCGATGCTGCCATCAAGGTGACGCTGCACAGCTAGGTCGCCTCCGTATCTCTCTGGGAAAAGAAATCTTGGACTATCCCTAGGTTTTCCACAGGTTCTGTTGTACGGTAGAAACTCATTCATTTGTCCATGGGTACAAACCGGTATCTATGGCCCTTACAAGGGAGATACCCCCATGGACCCCCGTCCTGTTACTTTTGCTGACCTTGGCCTGCCCACGCCCCTGGTAGATGAGCTGTCCCGTCAAGGAATTGTCAGCCCCTTCCCCATCCAGCAGGCCACCATCGCAGATGCGTTGTCTGGTCGAGACACCCTCGGGCGCGGTCGCACCGGGTCTGGAAAGACGCTGGCCTTTTGCTTGCCGATGTTGACCCGACTGCATAACAGCGGCAACCATCGCGACCGCTACCGCCCACGTGCCGTCATCTTGGTACCAACTCGCGAACTTGCAAACCAAGTACGTGACGTCCTTGTCCCACTCGCAGATGCTCTTGGCATGCGCACCGCAACCGTGTACGGCGGCGTGAGCTACACCGGCCAAATAAACGCCATGCGCAACGGCGTGGACATTGTTGTGGCATGTCCTGGTCGCTTCATTGACTTAATGGAATCGGGCCAAATTGAACTTGACGCAGTGGAAGTCACCATTTTGGACGAAGCCGACCATATGGCAGAGCTTGGTTTTCTTGAACACGTGACACGAATTCTTGAAAAGACTCCGCGCGAAGGTCAGCGTTTGCTGTTCTCTGCAACTCTCGACCGTGGGATTGACAAGCTTGTTCGCAAGTTCCTCAGCAATCCTGTAACGCACGAGGTGGAATCAAACGAAGAAGACGAAGCGGCAATGACGCACTACTTCTTCCAAGTGACACAAGGAAATCGCTTCGACATCATTGCCGACTTGTGTGCAGCGCCTGGTCGTTCACTTGTCTTCACACGCACCAAGCACGGCGCACGCAAGCTCACTGCAGCACTTGTGCAAGCGGGAGTTCCCAGCGTTGAATTGCACGGCGACTTGTCGCAAGCAGTACGCGCGCGCAACCTTGCAGCATTGTCGAATGGCAAAGTAGACACCCTTGTTGCAACAGACATTGCTGCACGCGGAATCCACGTTGATGACATTGCCGTTGTTATTCACGCAGATCCGCCAGAAGAGCACAAAGCATTCCTTCACCGCTCTGGTCGTACAGCACGCGCCGGCGCAGAAGGCACCGTTGTCACAATGGTCACCGAGAACATGCGTCGCCACGTGAAGCGTCTTGCCCGCGATGCAGGTATTGATCCCATCACAAAGACTGTTGTTCTTGGCGATGACATCCTCACTGATATCGCACCGGGAGAGCGCACCAAGCGCGACATGCCAGACATCGAAGAACGCCGCCCGCAAAACCGTGGTGGTTCCCGCGGTGGCCCACGTCGCCAAGGTGGCCGCTCTGGTGGACCGCGTCGTGAATACCGTGATCGTGACGACCGCGCCCCTCGCGGTCGTGACGATCGCCCGTCACGTGACGACCGTCGTGATGACCGCCCGCGTTTCGACCGTGACGACCGTGCCCCTCGCGGACGTCGTGACGATCGCGCACCACGTGGTGGCGGAGAATTCCGCAATCGCGAGTTCCGTGCAGACGAGCGCCCTGCTCGCGATGATCGCCCACGCTTCGACCGTGACGACCGTGCCCCTCGCGGTCGTGACGATCGTCGTGATGATCGTCCAGCCCGTGGCCGCGATGACCGCCGTGATGATCGCCCACGTTTTGACCGTGACAGCAAACGCGATGACCGTGCACCACGTGCGCGCGATGACCGTCCAGCCCGTGGCCGCGACGATCGTGCACCGCGCCGTGACGACCGCTCGCCTCGCGGACCTCGCGGAGCAAGCAAAAGCTCACGCCCAGGACCACGCGGTAACGCTTCCGGTGGACAAAAGAAGCCTGCTCGTAGTTTCTAAAACCTGTCAGTAGTCGGCAAGACTACGACAGTGTCCAAAACTTCATCATCGACATCACGTGATGTCATCTACACAGCGCGTCTGATTAGAACTGCTAATCCGTCGCGCCCCACTGGAACCGCGATTGCAATTCGCGACGGGAAAGTGCTGTGCGTGGGAACTCTCGACGAATGCACATCGTGGGGAATTACGAATGTCGATCACCGTTTTGCCGACAAGGTGCTGACTGCTGGCTTTGTTGAAGCTCATTCACACACCATGACGGGAATGTACGCGTCACTCCCCTATGTCGGATTTTTCGATCGCATGATGCCAAACGGTGAAGTTGTGAAGGGATTGAAATCCACACAAGAACTCACCGAACGCATTTCCACAATTGCCGAAAACACACCCCGTGGTGAGTCAATTGTCGTTTCCGGATTTGACCCTATTTATATGGAGTCAGAGCGACTCTCACGAATTCATCTCGACGCTGCAACAATTGACCATCCCGTCTTTGTGTTTCACGCGAGCGGTCACCTTGCAACGGTGAACTCATTCATTCTCGACAAATACGACATCGGGCCAGATCATCCAGCACCCGGAATCGGCATGGGCGATGACGGACAACCGAATGGAGAACTTCGCGAACCAGCAGCCATGGCATTGGCCTCGGAGGAATACCGACAGATTGGTCGAATCGTCTCGGCCCCTGACACCCTGCATCACTTCGCGAATTCAATGCGCAATGTGGGCATCACATCTGCCACAGACCTCGGTGCTCTATTACATCTCAGTGAGAAAACATTCGAAGCAACCAGAGAAACAACATCGGCTCACGATTTTCCCCTGCGGGTGATCTCAGCATGTCGAGTCATTGGCAATGCGACCGACATGAGTGATGCGGCGCGCAAAGTCTTGGCCGTACGAGAGAAGTCGCACGACAAACTCCATTTCCCAATTGTCAAGATGGTTCTCGACGGATCAATCCAAGGCTTTACCGCGGTGATTCAATGGCCGCAGTACTACAGCGGTGAAGACCACGGCTTGTTTCTGCTTCCACCAGAACAAGTTGTTGATTTCTTACGCCCCTTCCACGAGGCGGGAATTGGAATTCATTGCCATTGCAACGGAAGCGCTACGTCCGAGGTCTTCATTGATGCGGTTGAAACACTGCTGCGCGAGACTCCATGGCTAGACCATCGACATACTGCAACACATGCGCAGTTGATGACCCAAGCACAAATGAAAAAGGCACGCAATCTTGGAATGTGCGCAAACTTCTTCATTAATCATGTGTTCTATTGGGGTGATCAGCACCGCGACATCACCGTGGGCCCAGACCGTGCGCACGGAATGAATCCATGTGGAAGCGCCGATCGAATCGGATTGTCGTACTCATTTCATACGGACTCACCGGTGACTCCCCCAGGCCACCTTCACACCATGTGGTGTGCCGTGAATCGTCTGACGTCAACAGGCAAAGTGTTGGGTGAGAACGAAAGAATCAGTGTTGATCGTGCATTTCACGCGGCAACAATTGATGCGGCGTACCAGTTGCACATGGACCATCTGATTGGGTCACTTGAAGTTGGAAAATTCGCGGACATGACCGTGCTTGATCACGACCCGTACGACGTTGCCCCCGAGACCATCAAGGACATCAACGTGTGGGGAACCGTGTTGGGCGGAATCCCTCACCCGCGTCCTCAATAAAATGAACCAACACTCCCCCATTCCTGTTGTCATCATCGGCGGTTACTTGGGGTCTGGGAAGACAACTCTGATTAATCAGTGTTTGCAGAATGGTCTTTCCAACGCAGCAATTATTGTGAATGACTTTGGCGACATCAACATTGATGCAGCACTGATTTCGCAGTATTCGTCAGACATGCTTGAGCTCACCAATGGTTGTATCTGTTGCAGTATCGGCGCATCACTAGCCGACACGTTTTTCGCGATACTCGATCGACCGCAGGTGCCAGAACTAATCGTGGTAGAGACAAGCGGAGTGTCAGACCCATCGGCGGTTGCGGCATACGGATACATCAAGGGACTCACCAATGCTGGGATTCTTGTGCTCGTTGACGCCCAGCAAGCAGTGTCGACCTTTCACCAATCCCTTGTGAAGAACTCATTTGAGCGCCAAATTCGTGCAGCACATGTTCTCGCCATCACAAAGACCGACATCGCAACCACCGAAGAGGTTTCTGCTGTTCGTGAACTGTTACAGGAGATTGCCCCAACGACGCCACTTCTTGAAGCGTCTCCCGCTGCGCTTGTTCAGATGATTGATACTCCGAGCAAGCCAACACCCCCACCATCCACATTTTTCGCAGATCATCCCCTCATCAGGTCTGTTCACACCTTTGAACACGCTGTGTCCCTTGAAGACCTCCGAACCTTTGTTCATCAACTTGGAGTCTCGGTTGTTCGAGTCAAAGGAATTGTCGAACTTTCGGACTCTTCGTGCGTCTTGGTGCAAAAGACTGGCTCTCATGTCTCCATTACGCCAACGTCGCTGCGTCCGACGGGCCTTGTCCTCCTCGCAACGAACTAACCTCCTGTCAACACCACAAGGGGGCGATGTGGAACAGAAAGTTGACATTTGTGTTGTCGGCGCTGGATTTGCCGGCATGTACACCATTGTGAAGGCGCGCGCGATGGGCAAAAGTGTCCGTGTTTTTGAAGCCGGAACAGATGTCGGTGGAACGTGGTATTGGAATCGCTATCCGGGTGCTCGTTGCGACATTGAAAGCGTGGAGTACTCATACAGCTTCGATGAAGACCTCCAACAGGAATGGAACTGGACAGAGCGATATGCCGCTCAACCAGAGATATTGAAGTACGCACAGCATGTTGCGGACCGATTCGATTTGCGCTCCGACATTCAGTTCTCCACGCGAGTCCTTTCAGCACATTTTGATGAAGCAACATCCACATGGTTAACACGAACGGATCATGGCGATGTCGTTCGATCCCAGTTCATTGTCTTTGCCACTGGGTGTCTCTCCTCTGCAAATCGACCACACTTCGACGGGTCAGATCTTTTCTCGGGTGAGACGTATCACACCGGTGAGTGGCCACACGATGGTGTGGATTTTTCGGGTAAAACTGTGGGCCTCATTGGCACGGGATCATCGGCGATTCAAAGCATTCCCCTCATTGCAGAGCAGTCGAAACATCTCACTGTCTTTCAACGAACCGCATCATTCTCGATACCTGCCCGCAACGATTCAATTGACCAAGAATATGTTCAACGTGTGAAGAGCGATTACAAAAGCTTTCGCGACGCCAACCGAATTCAAACAGGTGCATTCGGTTCCACCATTGAACGCGGTGACTCCTCGGCGCTAGACGCCACCGAGGATGTACGTCGAGAAGAGTTTGAACGACGCTGGGCCAAGGGTGGCTTTGGATTTCTCTCATCGTATAACGACTTCCTCTTGAAACAAGAAGCAAACGAGACCATCGCAGAATTCGTTCGGGAGAAGATCCGCAATATTGTGCACGATTCGCAAACCGCAGAAGCCCTCATGCCTCAACAAGTCATTGGTTGCAAGCGCTTATGCCTAGACACCAACTATTACGAGACTTTCAACAGATCAAACGTTTCTCTCGTTCCCGTCGACAAGCACCCCATTGAGAAAATCACCGCGAACGGGCTAGTCGTCAATGGAAAAGAACACACATTCGACGTATTAGTGTACGCCACTGGTTTTGATGCGATGACTGGTTCTCTTTTGAAAATTGACATTCGCGGCAGAAACAACAAGTCGCTCGGCGATGCATGGCACGCTGGGCCTGTCACATATTTGGGATTGAATACCGCAGGATTTCCCAACATGTTCATGGTGTCAGGGCCCGGTAGTCCGTCAGTTCTCACCAACATGATTATGTCGATTGAGCAGCACGTGGAATGGATCACAGACTGCATCGCCTACATGGCCACCAAAGGACAATCCACTATTGAGACCACAGAAGAATCGCAGACAACATGGGTGGCGTTTGTGAATGCTGTCGCCGACATGACGCTTTATCCGTCGTGCAACAGCTGGTACCTCGGCGCCAATGTTCCAGGGAAGCCTCGAGTCTTCATGCCTCTCATTGGATTCCCTACCTATGTTGAGAAATGCAACGAGGTGGTTCGGAACGACTACCAGGGTTTCGTCCTCACGTAGATTGACGACTTACTCAACGATGAGAGTGTGATGCATTCCATTGGCGTAGTGACCCGGAAGATTGCACAGCAATTCATAGGTTCCGGGTGAGAGATTGACCGTCAGAACTTTTGCATCATTGACTGGCCATTCAGGAATTTCATCAATCACTTCAATTCCCTCAAGATCCTCATCAAACCTGTTGTTCGAGCCGAGTGGAATTTTTCCCGGTTCAAACGTTGTCTTCGTGACAAGAAATTCGTGCTCAATAGTTCCGAAGTTGACGACAGCAAAAACAACATCACCTGCTGTGGCTGTTCCAGCGCTCACTTCTATGTCCCACTCAAAAACTTGACCAAGGATCTTGTTTGACACTTTGTCGTCATCATCGGCCTCTGGTTGGCTTGTGGGATCTGCCCCGCAAGCCGACAGCAATAAGACCAAAACCACCATCTGCGTGAGAAGTTTTTTCTTCATGACCCATCTGTATCGCGACCCAGGCCCATTAGGTGACGACAAAAGTCCTCACTGTGAAAGACATCAATCATTCGAACTAGGCCACAAGCGACCAAATTCGCCTAGCGTGGAGGCACCCCCATAGTGGGCTCACAACACCAGGAAGACAGATGACTACTTACGACAAGATCTATATCAATGGCCAATGGATTGCCTCTGAAGGCACCTCCACCATTTCCGTTTTCGACTCATTAACCGAACAAGTCATGGCCACCATCCCAGAAGGAACAGCTGGTGATGTTGCGAAGGCCGCAGCAGCCGCCAAAGCCGCATTTGAATCGTGGAGCACACTTCCAAAAGAAGAGCGCGCCAAGTACATGAACCGAATTGGTGATGCATTGGGTGGACGTCTTGATGAAATTGCATCCGCCATCACCCGCGAAACTGGAATGGCAAAGCCGCTGTCCAACATCATTCAAGTGGGAATCCCCATTAACTCGTTCAAGCAGGCCGCCGCACTTGCAGAGTCATTCAATTTCACCAAAGAAATTGGTAACTCAATGGTGGTACGCGAGCCAATTGGCGTTGTCGGATGCATCACTCCATGGAACTACCCACTGCATCAGATTGCAGCGAAAGTTGCCTTCGCAATGGCAGCAGGTTGCACCGTGGTCTTGAAGCCAAGCGAAGTTGCACCAATTGATGCGTTCATGCTTGCTGAAATCATCCACGAAGTGGGAGTGCCAGCTGGCGTGTTCAACCTTGTCACCGGCACAGGACCCGTTGTTGGTGAAGCAATTGCTGCCAGCGCAGACATTGACATGATTTCATTCACCGGCTCAACACGTGCCGGTAAGCGTGTCATGCAAGTGGGCGCAGAGACCATCAAGAAGGTGGCACTTGAGCTAGGCGGCAAGAGTGCGAACATCATCTGCGATGACCTCGACGATGAAACTTTCGCAAAGGCGATCATGGGCGGAACCGGTCAAGCGTTCTTGAACAGTGGTCAAACATGCTCACTTCTGAGTCGCATGTTGGTGCCACGCACAAAGCTTGCAAAAGCAGAAGAACTTGCTGCGGCAGTCGCCAGCAACATCAAAGTCGGCGACCCATTCGCAGAAGGCACCAATGTTGGGCCACTTGCTTCGGCTGCGCAACGTGACCGTGTACAGATGTACATCAACAAGGGCATTGAAGAAGGCGCGAAGTTGATTGCAGGTGGACCTGGTGCACCAGAGGGGCTTGACACCGGGTACTACGTGAAGCCAACAGTGTTCTCCGATGTTCGCAACGACATGACGATTGCACAGGAAGAAATCTTCGGACCCGTTCTCTCAATCATTCCGTACGACACCATTGATGATGCAGTTGATATTGCTAACGACACGGTGTACGGACTTGCTGGTGCAGTATTCGCAAAGGACAAAGACACCGGCATCGCCATTGCACGTCGGCTCCGCACTGGCCAAGTCACCGTTAATGGTGGAGCATTCAATCCAAACGCTCCATTTGGTGGTTACAAGCAATCAGGTGTTGGTCGCGAATTGGGCGAATACGGTTTCGAAGAGTTCCTCGAAATCAAGAGCCTGCAGCTGTAACAACTTCTGTTCAGACAAGCCCGTCCCGCAGTGGGGCGGGCTTGTCTGCTGTAGCGGCTTGAGTAGCCTGATTAAACCCCCATGAAACATCGCTTCTACTTCCTTGCGTCGCTTCTACTTCTCACATCGGTCCTCTCAATTCCGACTGTCGCTGAAGCGACAAGCGAGATCTCTCGTTCAACACCAACAGCTACCGGCAACCCTGATGCGGGAACATCGGTGGTGTGGCTCGTTCTTGACGAATTGCCGTTGTATGCATTGCTGAAGACCGATGGAACCATCAATGAAGTTCGCTATCCAGGTTTCGCAAAACTGGCATCAACATCAACGTGGTACCGCAACACACTTGCAACGGCCCAACGAACCACCGAAGCACTTCCAGCCATGCTCACTGGTAAGTGGCCGACCATCCGCGATTACCCCGTACTTGCCGACCACCCGATCAACCTGTTCACACTCACTCGACGCCACAAAAAACTTGATGTCTACCAGTCAATAACAAGTCTTTGCCCCAAAGGGGTCTGCCCCAACCGAATCCCAAAAGCGCATCGTGAACCAGGCTTCAAACTGCAAGCGTTCCGAAATTTAATGGATCACGCATCCACGTCCACCGAGCGAACCATTCATTTCTCGCACATTCTTCTCCCCCATCGGCCATGGAGATTTGCAACTGATGGCCGTATGGGCAAAGACATGGAATCAGATCCTCGGCCAAGCAATACCGTTGATCGTCGACGAGACTCTTATCAATCGTTGTTGCGACAGTTGGTTGCCACTGATGCCCTGTTGTTGGATTTTTTGAATCAGCTGGAGGCGTCGGCCAATTGGAATCGCACCATGCTTGTGGTCACTAGCGACCACGGAATGACGTTCGTGCCAGGCGAGTCATTTCGCGATGAGGTGAACCCAAACAGGCCAGAGACTCTCGAAGACATTTATCGAGTGCCGTTGTTCATCAAGTATCCACATCAATCGTCTGGGGCCTTGAATAATTGCCCAGTGACATCAGTGGACATTCTTCCCACTGTGTTGTCGGTATCCGAGATTCGTACTAAAACAAAATTCGACGGTGTAGACCTCAGTAAGACTTGTCCGCGTCGCTCATTTCGCAGAGTGCGCTGGCCATATACAGGGGCAAACCTCACCACTGATTTCCGGGCCGTCGTTCAACGAGT
>JBIIJW010000196.1:0-3317 GCA_044233525.1 Ilumatobacteraceae bacterium
GAACACTCATTGTGCACTTACCCTTCGTCCAAGTGACACCAGCGTGCTATCGGGAAGATGACAAGCAGAAAATGAGGATGTTCCCGAAATGGAACGAAGCTGCGGCACCAACGTTGCACATTCACTCGCTCCACCTTCTTCATTGGCGCACCGAGGACGAAAGGCACATCCAGAGGGCAAAGAAATGAGCGATGGAGGCGTTCCCGGAATGGTGGCTAAATGTCCACGCGAACTCGAGTCAAGACTTCCCACCGCCCCCAACAAGCCCCAAGAATACGGGTGAGTGGGGACTTCGAAAATAGACATGACATCTGAACGTTCAACAATTCGACCTCCATACATCACAAGTGCAGAATCTGCTACTTCCGCCACGACACCGAGGTCATGGGTAATCAAGATGATTGCCATACCAGTTTCTTGTTGGAGATCTTTCATGAGATCCAGAATCTGGGCTTGAACAGTGACGTCAAGTGCAGTTGTTGGTTCGTCCGCAATCAACAGGCGAGGCGAGTTAATGAGTGCAATTGCTATAACAATGCGCTGGCGCATGCCACCAGAAAACTCATGTGGATACTCATCGATTCGTTTTGAAGGATTAGGAATTCCAACCTTTTCTAACATCGACAAAACGCGCGAGCGCACTTCATCTTTAGAAGCATCAGGATGATGAACTAGAAAGGCTTCTGCTATTTGATCACCAACGGTGTAGAAAGGATTCAGCGCAGACAGCGGATCTTGAAACACCATGGCCACATCTTGACCACGTATCTTGCGCATTTCGGCTTCGTCAAACTGCAAGATGTCACGACCGTCCAGGAGAATGCTTCCTGAAGTAGAAGCAGTGACAGAACTATTGAGGCGCAAAACGGATGACGCAGTCACAGACTTCCCAGAACCCGACTCCCCCACAATTCCTAGGGTTTCACCGGAACGAATCTCGAAAGACACATCGTTCACCGCACGAACAACACCGTCGGGAGTGTCGAAAGAAACACGTAAATCACGAACAGACAACAGGGGCTGATTCATCACTTCGACCTCACCCGAGGATCTAGGACGCCATACATGATGTCGACGACAACATTGGCAAGAACAATAAAGACTGCTGCCACCATCGTTGTCCCTACCAATACAGGTAGGTCAGATTCAACAACGGCACGAATAGACATGCGACCCATGCCAGGTAACGAAAACACGCTCTCCGTGATGATTGCTCCACCTAACAATGCAGCGAAGTCGAGACCTGCGATGGTCACGATGGGTACGAGAGCCGAGCGCAGCACATACTTTCTAAGGATTGTTCGCCGTTTCAAACCTTTTGCAATACCGAGGCGAACAAAATCTTCATTCATTGCTTCCAACATGCCGTTTCGTGTGAGGCGCGTGTAGCTAGCCGCAGACAAGACCGCAAGCGTGGTCCACGGAAGAATCATTGTTGTGAAAAAAGCAGCCGGATCGACAAATGGCGACTCATATTTTGGAAAAGGAAGAAGTCGTAACCAAATGCAGACAGAGAAGAGAACTAACAGGCCAATGTAGAAAGTTGGAAGGCTGACACCGACGGCACTAAAAGTGGTAGCAGCTTTGTCTTGCCACTTCCCTTTCTTCAGCGCGGCAATGGAACCAAGCCCAATACCGAGGGACATCCACATGATGAGTGCGCCGATGGACAGATAAGCGGTGACAGGAAATGTGCGTGCGATGAGGGTGGTCACACACTCATGCTGACTAAACGAATAGCCCAACGATGGGGCTGGACAGGAAAATGCAGTCGCACCACTTCCGTAGTCACGCCCTACAAAGATTCCTTTCAAGAAATTCCAATATTGCTCAAGAATCGGTTTGTCATAACCAAGCCGAATTCGGTTGGCCTCAATGATGTCGGGCTTGCAATTTTTGCCACATGTCAATGCGGCCGGATCCGCTGGCAACATCGAAAACAACAAATAGGTAAATAGAGAGACAGCCAGCAGGAGCATGACGGCGAACATCAATCGACGCGCAATGAATAGCAACATGGCCAACCTCCCCTAGACACAACAACAATAAACGGTTAAAGGGAGCACCGCCGATGACGGTGCTCCCTTCTTCCGAAGTAAAACCCTCTTACTTGACGTAGAGGTTGCCGAAGCAGAATGCTCCGAATGGTCCCCACTGGAAGGTATTTCCAACCTGTGAACCCCACATGCTTTGAGCCTTGAGGAAGGTTCCTGGAAGTGCCCACAGACGATCAACCACGTATTGGTTCAATTCTTGCCACTGCTTACCTTGAGCCGTGCGGTCAAGGTTGTTACGTGCAGCGGTAACAAGCGATTCAAACTCGGCGTAGTCAGCATCTTTTGCATTACGCGTGAGGTTGAATCCACCACCTGTAGTGAACAGTTCAGGGATGACTGTTGATGCGTTCGCCCAGTCTGGAGCCCAACCACCACGAGCAATGTCGTACTGGGTTTCTGGGTTCATCACTGTTGGCCAGTATTGGCTGGCCTCTACTGCCTCTGGCTTGATCTTGTAACCAATGGCGCCAAGATTGTCTTGCCAAATAGCAAGTGCCTTCTGCCAGACAGGAGTATCTGGGTAGTAGAAGTTCAATCCACTTTCAGCAAGTGCTACCACGTCTGGACACTTTGTCTTTGCTTCTGCTGCTGCAGCTTTAGCTGCCTCAACATTTGCTGTGCCGTCTTCATTTAGACCTTCTGGCATCTTTGACTTTGCGTAGTCAAGCGCAAGAGCTGGCTTAATGAATCCATCGGCGAAGTCACCGGTGTACGGACCACCACTTGCCTTACGAAGAGCGTCACGATCGAGTGCGAGGTAAATAGCCTTACGCACTTCATAGCAAGACAGTCTTTCGTTATTCAAGTTGGTGTACGACACGTATGGGTCGTAGTAGTCCACTGCACGAGACTTGAGGGCTTCATCACCTTCAAAAATCGTTTGCAAGTTCTCAGGCTGAATGCCTTCAGACACTGCGAACTGATCATCGCCTGCGTCTGCAATCATTCGCTCGTCGATGGTGGCTTCTTCAAGACCAAACTCATAGATGATCGAATCGGCGTACGCCTTACGAAGTTCATCAGACTCTGGATTCCAATTCTCATTGCGAACCAAAACGAGAGCCTTACCAACTTCATAACTTTCAATCTTGTAAGGGCCAGATGAAACTGGGTTCATGTCGTAGCCCTCACCATTGTCCTTGGCCTTTGGCACTGGGCTAAAGGTCAACAACGTTGTGGTGTAGTTGAAGTCTGCAACTGGATTCTTCAAGTTGAAGGTAATGGTGTTGCCATCACACTGAACGGCCTTGTCGTATGCGG
>JBIIJW010000197.1:0-3313 GCA_044233525.1 Ilumatobacteraceae bacterium
CACCATGTCAAATGAACTCATTCTCGATTCGCTGCAACGTCGTATGCGTGCACTGTTCTCGTTGTATGAAGACGCAACATCAACAATGACGCTTGAGCAAGTGAATCATCGCGAGAAGGCCCGTGTGATGCCCATCGCGTTCTCGTTGTTTCACTACGTGAACATGATTGATGCGTCGTTAATGATGCTGAATGGCGAGCCGTTCCTGTGCAATGACGACATTCTTGATGCCATTAATCCTGAGGTGCGCGACCACGGAAAGCACCGCACCGTCGATGAAATGGATGTTCAACAAATTGGTGACTACGACGCATTTCTTGACTACATGAATCAGGTGTTTGCTCGAGTGGAGAAGTGGTTGGCCACTCTCGACCCAGCTGACCTAGATCGCTTGGTCATCCCGCGTCCATTTGGTCCAGCTGTTGCCAATACGTTCTCTGCACGAGTTGCTGGCCCAGAGGGCATCAAAGTTCTCGATGGTGTGGAGTGCTGGATTTATCAACACGGCTTGCGCCACATGGGCGAGATTGAACTTGCACGCTCCTTCGTGGGCCTGCAGGGCATGACGAGCTGAGGTTCACCAGCCAAATGTGGGACTAGTCAATAGTGGCGCCCACGGCAGGAATTGAACCTGCGACCCCTTGCTCCGGAGGCAAGTGCTCTATCCGCTGAGCTACGTGAGCGTGGCGCGAAAACGCACGCGTGAGGTCAGTCTAGGTGCCGAGATATTGGAACACGGTCGGCGGGCTTCTTCGGGGCAGAATGGAGAACCCATGGCCGATCCGCTTATCTCCGTCTCCCGCCGCCTCGAGGCCGCGTTTGCCTCGGTGGCTGGCGCTGCCTGCGATCCGGTCGTGCGCCCGAGTGATCGCGCCGATGCACAAGCCAATGGTGCACTTGCCCTTGCAAAGTCCTTGGGGCTTCCACCACGCGATGTAGCTCAGAAAGTTCTCGATACAGCAGGCGATTTGTCGGACATCGTGGAGTCCACAGAGATTGCTGGGCCAGGTTTTGTGAATCTTGTGTTCTCCACTGCGTTTATTCAATCTGAGTTACGTACCGCAATGAATGACTCACGTTTAGGAGTGCGGCCGTCGCCTGATGCACACACCATCGTCGTTGACTACTCGGCACCAAACGTTGCAAAAGAAATGCACGTTGGACACTTGCGCTCGACGGTGATCGGCGATGCATTAGTGCGCGCACTTGAGTATGTGGGTCACACTGTGGTGAGAGAGAATCACATTGGCGACTGGGGTACGCCGTTTGGCATGTTGATTGAACACCTCATTGATCTGGGTGAAGACAACGCTGCACATGAACTTGGTGTGGGAGATCTCGATGGCTTTTATAAAGAAGCACGTCGCAAGTTTGAAGCAGACGACGCATTCAAGATTCGTGCGCGAAATCGTGTTGTCATGTTGCAAGGCGGAGACGTGGAAACGCTGCGCTTATGGCAAACATTGGTCAACGAAAGTACGCGTTACTTCAACAAGGTGTACTCGCAACTCGATGTCTTGCTTACGGACAATGACTTAATGGGAGAGAGCGCCTACAACGATCGCTTATTGAGTGTTGTTGAACGCCTGGGCGACAACGGTTTATTGGTGGAAAGCGACGGGGCCGACGTGGTGTTTCCAGATGGATTCACTAATCGCGAGAATGAACCACTGCCACTCATCATTCGCAAAGGAGACGGCGGGTATAACTACGCAACAACCGATTTAGCTTGCGTCATCGACCGCGTTGAGCGAATTGGTGCGCGCTCCATGTTGTATGTCGTTGGTGCGCCCCAAGCCCAGCATCTGCAGATGGTGGAGAGCGTTGCTCGTGCTGCAGGGTGGTTACCGGAGAACTTCGTGATGAACCATGTGTCATTTGGCAGTGTCCTTGGCTCTGATCGCAAGATCTTGAAGAGTCGCGCTGGTGACACGGTGAAACTGGCTGCGTTGTTAGATGAAGCAGTTGAGCGCGCCACCAATGCTGTGGCGGAGAAGAATCCCACCATGTCAGAGAGCGACCGTCAGAATGTTGCGCGCATGATTGGGATTGGCGCGGTGAAGTATTCAGATCTTTCGACCGACCGCGTGAAGGACTACATCTTCGACTGGGAGCGCATGTTGTCCTTTGAGGGCAATACAGCGCCGTATCTCCAGTACGCGCACGCGCGTATTTGCAGCATTTTCCGTCGTGCCGACGTTGATCGAGTGTCCGTGCGCAACACTTCTCCAGAGTTAAACGACCCTCGTGAACGCGAGCTCGCATTGCGTATTTTGCGGTTCGATTCGGCGGTCTGGGAGATGATTGACACTCTTAGTCCACACAAACTCTGTACGTATTTGTTTGATTTGGCTACTGATTTCACCTCGTTCTACGAACATTGTCCAGTGCTCAAAGCAGAGAACGACATGACGCGCGCATCACGCCTCATGCTGTGCGATGCCACGGCACGCACCATGGAACAAGGTCTTTCACTGCTGGGCATTAGAGCACCGGAGCAAATGTGAGCGCCATCGACCTGCGCCTATTGCCGCATACAGCGACTGTTTCTGTCGACGGTGTGTTGAGTATTGGTGGGGTCACTGTTGAGTCAATGGCCCAAGAGTTTGGAACGCCGTTGTTTGTATACGACGAAGAACATTTACGGACCACCTGTCGTGAGGCTGTGTCCGCTTTCGGGCGAGACAATGTCATTTACGCCACCAAAGCGTTTTTGTGTACCGCGATGGCACAGTTGGCTCACGAAGAAGGCCTCTTGCTAGACGTTGCAACCGGCGGTGAACTTTTCGTTGCGTTATATGCAGGTGTTCCTGCGAGTAGATGTGTGCTTCATGGAAACAACAAGTCGGACGATGAACTCCGCACAGCCATGAACATAGGTGTTCGCCACATCGTGGTGGATAGTTTCGACGAACTTCATCGCATTGAGACACTGCATAGTGAGGGTCTACCTGCACCACGCGTGCAATTGCGCATTACGCCTGGTGTTCACGTGGAAACTCATGCATATATCTCCACCGGGCAAGACGACAGCAAGTTTGGTTTCAATTTGAACAATGGTGATGCTCACCGTGCAATTCAGATTGCATCCGCTTCGTCTGGAATGCAATTAGTAGGAATTCACTGCCACATCGGTTCGAACGTTGTCGCAGTTGCGAATTTTCGCGATGCATGGAAAGTCATGGTGGACATGTTTGCTCCGCTCGGGCTTCCCGAAATCACACTCGGTGGTGGACTTGGAGTTGCGTATACATCGTCGGACGTTGCTCCAACGATGAGTGAGTGGGCACAAGTTCTTCAAGAAGCAACAACG
>JBIIJW010000198.1:0-3304 GCA_044233525.1 Ilumatobacteraceae bacterium
TGTTATTGCTTCTTGATAGATGGCTCGCCAATCACCATTCGTGAACGAACCAATCATCAACAACAGCGAAGTCTTCGGCATATGGAAGTTCGTTAACAAGACATCAACAATTTTCCACTCGTACCCGGGTGTAATAAATAGTTTTGTTCGCCCCGACAGTTCTCCATAGGTCGCCACCGATTCGAGCGCACGAGTTGCAGTGGTTCCGATTGCAATAACTCGACCAGCGGAACGGCACGCCTCATACGTGTCCTCTGGAACGCTGTAGAACTCCGAATGGATGACGTGCTCAAGTGGATCATCAGTTGAGATGGGTTTGAACGTGTCGAGTCCAACGACAAGTTCGACTCTCTTGATGATGGCCCCAGCCTCTTCTACTCTTTTCAAAAGCTCAGGCGTGAAGTGCAAACCTGCTGTTGGAGCAGCAGCACTCGCAGGATTTTGTGAGTACACCGTTTGATATCGCTCTGCATCCTTTAGCGAACCGCGAATATAAGGAGGCAACGGCATAGAGCCAATTCGTTGGATGAGTGCAAGCGGATCATCATCGGTGATCTCAATGACAAACGTGTCGCCGGCTTCAGTGCGCGGACCGACACGAACAACGCGCTTTCCGAAGTACTCCAGGACTTCGCCTTCTTTCAACTTGCGTGCTGGGCGAATGAGTGCTTCCCATAGCCGCGCATCAGGTGTTCGTTTCTCAAGCAACAGCACTTCTGCGGCTCCACCTGTTTTTCGCTGCAACACGAGGCGTGCCGGTAAAACACGGGTGTCATTAACAACAACAACGTCTCCAGGTGTCAGAAACTCTGGTAACTCGGAGACCACTCGATGGAGAATCTGGCTGTCTCGATGCACCAATAATCGAGCTGAATCGCGGGGTTCAATTGGCCTTTGTGCGATGAGCTCATCGGGCAAGTTGTAGTCAATGTCCGAGATATGCACGCCGAAAGGTTACGGGCTAGCAAGGTGTGTGCGGGCAGCATCCATGGCAATTCGTCCGCGTGGGGTACGAGCAATGAGCCCCAATTGAATGAGAAATGGCTCGTAAACATCTTCCACCGTTTCAGGTTGCTCACCGACGGCGATAGCCAAAGTGGTGAGACCAACTGGCCCGCCTTCAAATTGCTCACACAGGCTGCGCAGAATTGCACGGTCGACTTTGTCGAGACCCAAGTCGTCTACCCCAAAAACTTTTAATGCTTCAGTAGCTGTCGTTGAGTTAATTGTGCCGTCTCCGCGAACCTCGGCAAAGTCTCGAACTCGCCGCAAGAGACGATTTGCAATTCGTGGAGTTCCGCGACTGCGACGAGCGATTTGCGCCGCTGCACCGTCATCAATGGGGACGTCGAGAATTCGCGCAGCACGCGACACAATGGCATGCAACTCGTCGTTGTCGTAGAAGTCGAGTCGTGCGACGAGTCCGAAACGATCACGAAGTGGACCCGTAATCATGCCCGTTCGTGTTGTTGCACCAATCAACGTAAAGCGAGGAAGCGTCAGACGAATAGAAGATGCTGCTGGACCTTTTCCAACGACGATGTCAATCTGGAAATCTTCCATGGCTGGATACAAGATTTCTTCGACGGACCTTGAGAGACGATGAATTTCATCAATGAACAGAACGTCGCCTTCACCCAATTTTGTGAGAATGGCAGCTAAGTCGCCGGCGCGCTCCAAGGCAGGCCCACTTGTGACATGTAATGCCACGCCCATCTCTGCCGCCACAATTCCAGCCATGGTGGTCTTGCCTAATCCGGGAGGACCAGCGAGAAGAATGTGATCGGCCGCTTGTCCGCGCTGCTTTGCGGCGCCAAGAACAATGTCTAAATGCTCTTTTAACTCACGCTGTCCAACAAACTCATCGAGTTGCCGAGGACGCAAACCAACTTCGTCTGACACCTCATGGTCGGAAGAAACCGATGGATCGAGAAACTCATCCCGCACGTCGGGCTCCTAACAATGCAAGAGCATCTCGCAACATTGCTTCAGTTCCTTCGGTAGAAGAGATCTGTCTCATGGTGTCGCGAATTTCATCTGTGCCGTATCCGAGTGCAGTGAGTGCTTCGCGAACGTCTGCTGCAGCAGACTGGACAGAATCACCTGTTGATGTTGATGGCAAGTCGTCGATGCTCAGACGCGACTTCAGTTCCACCATTAAACGCTCCGCGGTCTTTTTACCTACTCCGGGGACCACCGTTAATGCAGCCGTGTCGTGAGATGCAATAACTCCAATTAACGCTGTAGGCGAATACGTACCCAAGATGGCCATCGCCATGGCGGGCCCAATGCCATGTGTGGCGATAAGGATGTTAAACGTGTCGCGTTCGACGCGCGACGTAAACCCGTACAACGTTTGCGCATCTTCTCGGATGTGGTGATGAATGTGCAAGAACGTGTTCACCGTTGGTTCTAATTCAGCAAATGTCTGTGCGGTGACGGCGCACAAATAACCGACGCCGCCGACTTCTACCAACACAGTCGATGGAGCGAAACGCTCGAGAACGATGCCGCGAAGACTGCCAATCATCGTGCGCCTCGCAACAATGCTGCATCGCGCGACGCATTAAACGGTGCAAGCGAACAATGACAGAGTGCAATTGCCGCCGCATCGGCGGCGTCGGCAGGTTGCGGAATGTGATCGAGTAGTAATCGCTGCTGCACCATTCGACCCACTTGATCTTTCGTGGCGGCACCCCACCCAGCAACGGTGTTCTTCACCTGCGACGGTGTGTACTGGGCGACATCACATCCAGCTCGTGCCGCGAGGGCGAGAACAATGCCGCTCGCCTGCCCCACCGACATCGCTGTACGGACGTTGTTCTGGAAGAAAACTTGTTCAACCGCCACTGCATTCGGCGAAAATTCCGTGAGAAGCGCATCGATCTCGTGATGAATCTCGGCCAATCGCTCATGCAGAGGGGACGAAGCCGGAGTGCGCAAGACCCCAATGGCCAATGGTTTGATGACCTGGGTAGAGGTCATGGACAACACGGCATACCCACAGCGGGTAAGACCGGGGTCGACCCCCATGACGACATGACCGAACATATGTTCCACCCTATCTCGGGAGGACAGGGGCTGTGGTGGAATTAGCGGGCAGCCTCGACGGCGGCCACCAGCTCCTCCACGGGGCGAAAAGTCAGGCCAGCAATGGCTCTGTGGGCATAGCGAATGACTCCAGACCCATCAACAACAAAAACACTGCGACGGGGGAAGCCAAGCGGACCCACCGTTCCGTAGGCGGCGGCCACGCTCTTGTCGGTATCGGCCAACAGAGGGAATTTGAATCCGTATTTATCCG
>JBIIJW010000019.1:0-13145 GCA_044233525.1 Ilumatobacteraceae bacterium
CCCCTTTGACATGTGGGGCTTCGTCAAAGATCCTCTGTCGGACGCCGTGTATGGGGCACGCCAAAGCGCAGGTGAAATTCTGGTCAGCAATCTCGACGGTGCAGCAGGAGCTTTCACACAAGTTGGGAAGGCTGCATCACCAGCGTCACTTGCGGCCTTCTCCGACGGAACTCTCGTCGTTGGAAGTGGTGCGTCCGTCACCTCGCCAACACCAGTATCAGGTTCGTTAACAATTGTTGATCCGAGTGGAGCATCGTCCAACATCAAATTGACTGTTAAGAGCATGAGTACGTCCAGTTCCACCATCGGGGGTGTGCAATCGTTGTGGGCAGTTGAATCACCGATTTCTACTGCTCCACCAACACTCAGTACGGATAGTGATGGGAACTTGGTGTGTTCAGATGCCAGCTGGCGAGGTGACCTTCCGTTAAGTCGTTTGTCCCGCGCACCCATTGCGTCAGCGAGGTCTTACAGTTGGTTCCTCAATGGAGCTGAGCTATCTGACGAGGCCTCTGAAACGTTAGTTGTCGCGGAAGATGGTGAATACTCATGTGCTGTGGTTGCAGCAAACATCGCTGGAACCGGTAATTCAGCGATGTCGAATACCCTAAAAGTTGAAGCACCAACTACAACGTCAACCACTTCATCGAGTTCAACAAGCACAGTTGAAGTTGATGGGTCAAGCTCCACAGTTGTATCTTCCACCACCTCAGTCGCTGCAGCCCCTGGAAGTTCGGAATCTAGTAGTGGAGCATCGCCAGTTGTCACCGTTCCTGTTGTGTCGCCGGGAACTCCCATCGCGGTGACAACTCCATCGTTGCGTTCAGCAAAGTGGACATTCAAGGGACGAACGGCAAAGGTAACGTTCCGCAAGTGGAGTGGCGCATCTCAGTATCGACTAGTCATAACTGGTTCCACGAAGAAAATTATTCGGTGTAAATCAAGTAAGTCGACAGTCACATGTACAGCCACGGCATTGAAAAAGGGAATCAATGCCTTCTCAGCAAAAGCACTCAGTAGGTCAAATGTAACTCTGGCCCTAAGTTCTAAATCAAGGATTACGAAGTAAGAATATGAAGAAGCTAAAAATTGCAATCTCGGTAGTAACAGCGGCACTCATCGCGAGCGCGTGTGGTGCGGGAACTGAGTCATCCGACACCACAGAACGAACGAGAAATTCAACAGCATCCCCCTTCGCCAACATCGTGATGTATATCGCCGGAGACGACGAGGCTGGACGCTCAAAAATTTACGAGTACAGCTTTAATTCAGCAGGAATTCCCACAGTGTCTGAGTTAGTAGATACGGCACAAGATGGCAATACTGGCATTACAGGCGTTGCCTTCGATGCAACAGAGAACACTCTCTACTGGGCCCAGCAAGAATCGTCTGCAACAAAGATCCAATCACTTGCATTAACGCCTGGTGCTAGCACTAACACGTTGTACACAATCGCTGGCACGTATCCGTATACGTTGGCACTTGATGTGAACTATCAACACATTCTCTGGAGTGTTCAGACCGCGAGCGGCATCAAGATATGGCGTGGGGACAAATTGAGTTCTCCTGCAGTAGAGGTGAAACTAGGAGACGTACGCGGTCTCAGTCCGTATGGCAATTCTGTGCTTGCTATCGAAGGTTCAAACATTTATTCGTATCCAATCTCTTCACCGGGGAGAACTCGCTTAGTGCACACCACCACTGCTGGAGGTGGTTGGGCAACCATGTACGACTCCATCACTAACAACATCTACTACGTCACAGATTTCGTTAGTGGGACAAACAGCATCGTTAGGGTTGCTGGTGGAGTAGAGACAGTTGTTGCAACTGGGTCAAAGCGTGTGATGTCCATGGCAATGACATACGCTGGCAACGTCATTTGGGCCGACGGGCCGCGACCATCGCGCCTCGACCCCGTTGGTGCATCTCAGATTAATTTTGTAAACCCAAGCAATCCTTCCGAGTCACAAACGATTGAGCTTGTGAACCCGTTGAAAGTCACGTCACTGTGGGTTGTTGAGGCACCAATTAGCGTGATTGATCCAAACATTGACGGAGACGGAACTGTTGGAACTGAGCACTTCTGTGATGCCGGATCATGGAGCCAGGAGTCTGGTGGTACGCGCAATAGTCAATCCGCACTCCCCACTAGTTACTCAGTTCAGTGGAACGTAGATGGAGTGACCATCCCCAGTGCTACAGACTGGGTGTACGTTCCTGAAACTGGCGGTCGCTTGAAGTGCGTTGTAACGGCAAGCAATGTTGTTGGCTCTACTACTGCTCAGTCTCTAGAACTTGCTGTCGTTGGACCAAGCGCATCTACGTTGGCACCATCAGGATCTACCTTGGCGCCGCCAAGCAGTGACTCGACGTCGACCACTATTGCAAGTGGAAGCCCAGCAACAACGGTGGCTCCTCGATATAAGTCAATCTCAGTGAAGTGGAGTTACAGTTCTGCGAAAAAGACCTTGACGGGAACTTTCAAGAAAGTCACTGGAGCTCGCACATACACCATGACATTGACTGGTGCTACGAAGAAAACAGTCAAGTGCACCACAGCTGGAACGAGGGTGACGTGTAAGGCCACGTTGAAAAAGGGCTCGAACATCATCACCGTCAATGCTATGAATGCAGCGAAGGTCATCATCGCTCAGAAGAGGGCATCAAAGACCGTCAGGTAACCTTCTCTGTTGTGTCATCAACAGTTGCTTTAGTGTCATGTGCGGAAGCACGCGATTTTGATACAGACCTACCCTTACTGGTTCGTGCGTTTGGTGATCGTGGCATTCTTGCCGACATCGTTAATTGGGACGATGACAGCATTGTGTGGGACTCGTATCGCGCAGCCATTGTTCGGTCGCCGTGGGACTATCACCGCCGGTACGCAGCGTTTTTGGCATGGATTGAGAAGGTATCGGCAGAGACTGCGGTGTTCAACTCTGCAGACGTCATTAGATGGAACACCGACAAGGTGTATTTGCAAGAACTCATTGATGCAGACATCCCAGTGATTCCAACGAAATATGTGCGTGGTGCCGAAGATCTTGTGTTGGCAAACGACCTCATCAAAGGCGATGTTGTCGTGAAGCCAACAGTGAGTGCCGGCTCAAACAACACCGAACGTCATGTCAATGTTCCTGCTAGCGCCGCTGCTCATATCACGCAACTTGTTGATAAGGAAATGGTTGCAATGGTGCAGCCTTATCAGCGATTCATTGATGAACGTGGTGAAACGGGCATGTTGTATTTCAATGGTGAGTACAGCCATGCATTTCGCAAAGGTGCAATTTTGGCAACGGGCGACAATGTGAAGAATGGTTTGTACACCGAAGAAGATATTGGGCCACGTGATGCTTCTCGTGAAGAGCGCGAACTTGGTGAGCAGGTGATTGATTTCGTCACGGAAAAGTTTGATTCGGCTCCGTTGTATGCGCGGGTTGACGTTGTTCGGGGTTCTGGTGGGTATCCGGTGTTGATGGAACTAGAAATGGCTGAACCATCGCTGTATTTGCACACTGCACGCGATTCAGCGACACGTTTCGTGAGTGCATTCTTGTCACAGGTCGCCTCGCTTTAGCCATCATTGGCCGGGGTCGGTAGGTTGGAGACCATGAGTGAACCCATGTCTCCATCTGTTGGACTTGCTGTAGTCCATCTTTTCTGTAAGCCATTTCCAGACTTTGATGGCGAGGCACTTGTTCAAGCGGTGAAGAACGCCGAGAACAATGGCGTCACAGTGGTGACCGTCTCCATGTTGGGCCACAAAGCAGACCTTGCAGTCATGGGTGTTGCTGCCGATATGCGCGCGTTAAAGGCACTGCAAACTGGTGTACAGCATGCCGGTGTAGAAGTGGTGGACAGTTATGTATCACTCACTGAAGTCAGTGAGTATGCAAAGGGCATGCCACAAGAAATGTTGAATGCTCGCTTGTACCCACAACTTCCCCCTGCTGGAAAGAACGCATGGTGTTTCTATCCAATGTCTAAGCGTCGCAATGAAGGCCAGAACTGGTTCACGTTGGACTACGACAAGCGCAAAGAGCTGATGGAAGAGCATGGCAAGAGTGGGCGTACTTTTGCTGGCCGTGTCATTCAATTGGTCACCGGATCTGCTGGTCTTGATGATTTTGAATGGGGTGTCACGTTGTTTGGTGTTCATCCAGACGACTTGAAGGAAGTGGTGTACACCATGCGCTACGACGAAGCATCAGCTGTATACGCCGAGTTCGGCGCCTTCTACGTTGGAATGGTGACTCCCGTCGAGGAACTCATTAACGAGATTTAAGTGACCGAACTTCTGTTTTTACGCAATGCGTACCAGCGTGAATGCACGTCCACCGTTGTTGATGTTCGCGACAATGCTGTTGTCTTAGACAAGACCATTTTTTATTACACCGGCGGCGGGCAACCACACGACACTGGACTACTGGGTGGGAACTTGGTTGTTGATGTTCGCAAAGACGGAGACGAAGTTCTGCACTATCTCATGGAAGGGGCTGCACTTCCGTCGGTAGGGGACATAGTTGATTGCTCAGTTAACTGGGAACGACGCCACCAACTCATGCGCACTCATACGGCGATGCATGTTCTCTGTGGCGTCATTTGGAACGAGTGGAAGGTTCCGGTGACCGGCGGCAACATGGAACCGTTGTCTGCGCGAATGGACTTTGAATTACCTGAGGTTCCTGAAGGTTTTCTTCAGCGAGTTGAAGTGTTGGTCAACGAGGCAGTTGCGGCCAATTATCCAATTGAAGTGTCCTTCTTGCCACGTGATACCGCTGTTGAGGACGAAGACCTCATTCGCACAAAGGTGTCGTTGATTCCGGCGAATGTAAAAGAGATTCGTGTTGTGGACATTGTGGGCCTAGATAAACAAGCCGACGGCGGCACGCATGTTGCATCAACGAATGAAGTTGGTTCGGTTCGCGTCGTGAAAATGGAAAACAAAGGTAAAGGTTTTCGTCGACTCAGAGTTGAAATCTCTTAGCAGAACTATTTGCCCACCTCAAACATGATCTTCATCACGCCTTCTTCGCGGGCGTCAAACATTCGGTAGCCCTCTGCACCCTCTGCCAAAGTCATTCTGTGCGTGAAGATGCCATCACCTTTCACGCGACCACTTTGAAGTAGCGGAACAAGTTCTGGCCACTGCGCAACAACATTTGCAATTCCGGCACGCACAGTGAGATTTCGGTAGATGATGTCTCTCATGGGTATCGCTGTGTCTCCTTGGGGCAAACCAATGAAAGATGCGGTGGCGCTATGTCGTGCGAGTGAGGGCACAAGTCCAATTGCTGCCTTTGCACCCGAGGCTTCGAAGATGGAGTCGCAGGCAGCACCTTTGGTGATCTCGCGAATGTGGTCACGAGCATCATCTGGATGAAGGGCAATGGCCCCTAACGAATGTGCATGCTGACGACGTGTTTCCACGGGATCAATTGCAAACACCTGTGCTGCACCGCGGGCGAATGCAAGTTCTATTCCCAGCAATCCAATGGGGCCAAGACCAACGATTGCAGTGTTTGATCCAGGTTGAATATTTGCGCGAGTGACACCAAAGTGCGCTGTGGCAAGGGCATCTGTGAGAAGTATTGCTTGATCAAACGACACCCCGTCCGGAATTTTCATCAATGTGAGATCTGCATTTGGAACTTGTGCAAACTCTGCCTGCCCACCTTGTAGTCGAGTGCTTAACCCGAATGCCGTGCTTCGCGCACATCGACCAACACGCGACAAGCAAGCACTGCATTCACCACAGCCAGACCCACCTGCTGCAATGACATGGTCTCCAACAGCGAATCGGTGTACATCTTTTCCGGCGGCAACAATGACGCCAATGAACTCGTGGCCTACACAGAATGGTTCCACGCCTGCGGCGTAGTCGGTTTTGCCAATCTTGTCTCCGTGGTAGATGTGCAAGTCGCTTCCACAGATGCTGCAGTGGCTGACTTGGAGAATGACGGAATGGTCAAATTCGAGTGACGGATCTGGGTAGTCCTCACAGCGAATGTCTCGCGGACCACGGAATACCAAAGCTTTCATTGTTCCCCCTCGGAGTTCAACCCTAGTGATACTGGGCTCGATACGACAGCACGAGAAGGTGTCACATACGATGACCACAACAAGGGGAACCCATGAGCAATGTCGTACAAGAAGCACGCGAATTCATTGAGAAGAACTGGACGCCAGGATGCGATTTGGCGGCATGGCGCGAGACAGTGGTGGATAATCGCTGGGCGGCGCTTCGTTGGCCCACCGAGTGGTTTGGCCGGGGGCTGTCAGACGATGTCGCTGAAGCTGTTGAGAAAGTATTCAGTGATGCAAAGGTTCCAGGCCCAGGTCAGGACAAATGGAATCTGTGGGCAGGCACTCTTGTTGGTTTTGGTACCGATGAATTAAAGCAGCAGTATGTGCGGTCGTTGCTATTGGATGAAGTTGCAATGTGCTTGTTGTACAGCGAGCCAGGTGCGGGTTCTGATCTAGCAGGAATTCGTACGACTGCGGTTCGTGACGGTGATGAATGGGTGATCAACGGACAGAAAGTGTGGACATCTGGTGCGCACGGTGCAGATATTGGCATGTTGATTGCACGAACCGATTGGGATCAACCAAAGCATCGTGGCATTACCTTCTTCTGGTTTCCCATGAAGCAATCGGGCGTTGAAGTTCGTCCGCTTCGACAGGCAACAGGCGACTCACGATTCAATGAAGTATTCATCACCGACGCGCGAGTTCCCAATGCAAATGTTTTGGGAGATCTCAACAAAGGCTGGTGGGTGCTGCAATCGGCATTGGCCTATGAACGTGCTGCGATGGGTGTTTCTCGTCGCGGGCCAAAAGGTCCAGGCGGTGCAACATCTGCAGCCCACGGTTCAATTCCGTCTCCAGATCTATCTCTTGTGTCTCTAGCGAGAGAAACAGGAAAGTCGCAAGACCCTGTACTTCGTCAACATCTCGCGCGTTTGTATTGCATGCGGATGGTGAACGATTGGAACGGAGATCGAGCCAAAGCAGTGAGTGAAGCAGGCGGATCATCGCCACTTGCCTCACTTGGCAAATTGGCAATGTCTGGAATTCTTCATTACGCCGGCCGCGTGCAAGGCCATCTCCTTGGTGCAGAAGGTGCATTAGACGGAGATCAGTTCCCGCGTTCGCGTGATGCCAACTACTCACAACTGAATGCGTACTTCACGTCAATTGGTGGTGGCACCGACCAGATTCAGCGAAACATCATCGGCGAGTTAATTCTGGGACTGCCCAAAGAACCACAAACAGATCGTGATGTGCCGTTTAAAGCTGTTCCGGCAATGTCGGTGTCGCGTTAGTCCCGTGACATCGTGGCACGGCTGGTGCCACTGAAGTCCAACACTTGATCTGCATCAAGGTCGACGACAACCTTGGTGAGATGGCCTGTGAATTCGAATGGAGATTCATACAAGCTGACTGGAGTTCCTCGGTCTAGTCCAATGTCGAGACCCGACCACGAGATGAGAATCCAGAAGATGTTGTTGGTGGTCATAGTGCCGACAACAACGTCGTCGATAAACATGGTCAATGTTCCTTCATTACCGTTGCGCTTCATGCGAACACCAACAATGTGTCGACCAGGGGGAACAGGGCGGTCTGATTTCAATAATTGGTGCGTGCCGCCGATATTGAGGTCGTGTTCAAGGTGGCCATCTCTCATGAAGAGGCTGTAACCACTGGTGAGGTCGCCGTGTGAGATGAGGACGCCTTCACACCCGTCGTCTGGAACATCAATGTATGCAGAGATGGTGTACGAACGGCTTCGTAAATCTGGGGCGACATCTGACGGTAGATGGCCCATTCCACGCCAGAACGTAAAGTTCTTTCGCTCGCCAGTATGACGGTCTGCATTCTCGGCGAATCGTTGTGCAAAACGGTCATCTAGTGGAAGCACGTTGTGTTTGTCTGCCTCTTCCCACCACTGGGTGATGAGTTGTTGTAAACGCTCTGGTTCACTCTCGGCCAAGTTATTGCACTCATTGAAATCGTCTTCCAAGTGGTACAACTCCCACATGTCATCTTCAAATGGGGTTCCCATCTGGTGGAACGCCACTGCTTTCCACCCGTCAACAACTATTCCGCGATGACCAAACATCTCGAAATACTGTGGGCCACGTTTCACTTTTGCCTGCGGGTTTGAAATGAGTGCAGCGAATGATTCACCTTCAATCGGCATTTGCTTCACGCCATTAATCGTTGCTGGTACCTCAAGGTTCAACATGTCAAGGATGGTCGGCGCAATATCCACCACGTGGCAGAAGTTGTGTCGAAGTCCGCCTTCGTCTGACACAACTCCGGGCCATGCAAGAACGAATGGATCACGAATTCCACCAGAGTGAGTGTTCTGTTTGTAGCGACGTAGGGGAGTGTTGGCTACTGACGCCCAGCCCCAGGGAAAGTTGGAGTGCGTGTCTGGTCCGCCGATGTCGTCAATACGGGCAATCTTGTCTTCAATAGTTTCTTGAATGAGATTGAACGGCCCCATTGCATTGATGAAACCGAAAGCGCCACCTTCTTGACTTGCGCCATTGTCACTCATCACGAGAATGACTGTGTTGTCAAGCTGGCCTGACGCTTGGAGATGTTGGATGACGCGCGCAAAATGATCATCGAAGTGTTCCAACATTGCGGCGTATGCGGCCATTAAACGAATTGACAGTGGCTTTTGGTCTGCTGGTATGTCTTCCCACGGGAAAACAAAATCATTACGCGGTGGCAATGGTGTTGTCGGTGGAACAATTCCCAATTCAATCTGGCGAGTAAGTCGGCGTTCGCGTGCTGCGTCCCAGCCGTCTTTGTAATAGGTCTCACAACGATTGATGTAGTCAATTGGTGCTTGATGGGGTGCATGGCATGCGCCTGGTGCCAAGGTCATCATCCATGGTGCATCTGGTGCACCAGCGGTGTGTTCTGCAAGGTATGTAATCGCATTGTCAACAAGATCTTCAGTGAGGTGATACCCAGTCCAATATGTTCCAGGTGCGGTGACATGCGAGTTGTCGCGAACGACCTCTGGGCTGTATTGGTCTGTCTCTGCGTCGAGAAATCCATAGAAGCGGTCGTAGCCGCGGCCAAGCGGCCAACCATCAAATGGTCCTGTTGGCCCAGTTTCAGTCAGTGGAGTGACATGCCATTTACCCACCATGTAGTTGCGATACCCGTGTGGGCGCAACATTTCTGCCAATGTTCCAGCTTCGTGTGTAATTTTTCCGCGATATCCGGGATAGCCACTATCAAAGTTGGCGAGACAACCAACTCCAACAGAGTGGTGGTTTCGTCCCGTGTGCAGAGCAGCACGAGTTGTTGAACACATGGCAGTGGTATGAAATCCAGAGAAGCGAAGTCCGCGTTGAGCAATGGAGTCGATTGTTGGTGTCTTAATTTCGGATCCGTAACAACCAAAGTCAGCAAAGCCGACATCATCAAGAAGCACCATCAAGATGTTCGGTTTGTCGCTTCCATGGTTGTGTTGAGGAAAGTACGGAGTTGATTCAGCGAGAGTGCGCCCAATTCGACCAGGAAAACCTTGGGGAGTAGTAGGGGTAAAGGTCATGTGTGCCTCCGAGAGTGGTACTGCGAGTGTAGTTTCCGCTTAAAGACTGGCGAATAATGAAGTGCGTTCGTCATCAGCGGAATGCCAATTCACCTTGGCGTTTTCCATGTTCGGCTGCAACTCGACGAAAGCGCGGATCAAGAGAGTTGGGCCCCATTGCCGCAATGGCTTCTTCATCTGTGACGATGAGAAAAACTTCCGAGCCATTGGCTGTGAGATCCTCGATCTCTTTGGCAATGAGCGGGGTAATTCCCTGTGTGAGCGGTGCAATCACATACACCGTGTCGTATCCACTGGCGAGATGTGCATTGGTGCTGGTGCGTAGTCCACCGTCGTAGTACTTGGTGTGATGAATGGTGACGCACGGCCACACACTTGGCACTGCACAACTACTTGCAACCGCATCAACAAGAGAAACACCCGAGTTTTTGTCCCACGTCACGAACTCTCCTGACGTTGCATTGATTGCGGTGAGTACGAGATGGGTTCTTGGCCATTCGTGTCGCGGGAGGCGCCATTCGATGACACGACGACGTTCTTCTTCTGAAATTGTGGCGGCGTGTAATGCAATGTCGCCAATTCGCTGACGTTGAATATCGGTTGAAGTACCTCCTGCCCCCAATTCTCCAAAGACCTTGGCCAGTAAGTCCAGATCAATCACTGGCGAGATTTCGCCATGCTCGTCTGACAACTGTCTGGCATACAACTCATCGAGGGAAATACCAGATAGAACCTGTGCCCCCACAGTGGCGCCTGCACTGGTTCCAATCACAATGTCCACCTCGTCAACAAGACGTACTCCCTGTTCCTGAAGCCCGCAGAGAACCCCGGTTTCCCAAGCAATTCCTGTGACTCCACCCCCTGCTAAGACCAACGCAGAACTCATGGAGTTATGTCTAGCCCACGGCTCCGCTGAACACTTTGTTGCATGTTTGTTTCGTAGTAGTTCTGCTGTCGGCGGGCTCCATACACTCGCTAATGAGATGGAAAACAGTGCCACCAACCTTGAACTGAGCCCGTACTCGCAAGAGTTACTTGATGCTGTTCTGGCCGCCATTCCAATGTGGCTGACAACACGGCTCACTGCTCTTGCCGCAGATGTTCACGTTGACATCTCAACTGTTGTTGAAAGAACTTCCGAGTTTGTTCGCAAAAATCTTTGCGAACTTTTGCTAACCGATGTTGACGACCAGCGCGCTAATCCGCTTCATATTCTTCGTCAATCAACGGTCTTTGCCACCGAAGCATTGAGAGATGCAGGTGTCGCTTCGGTGCACCGTGACGACTTTGATCAAAAGTCGATGCCAGATGATGTTTATGCACTAGGTCCACTCACGTGGAGGGATTTGTCCGACGATGTGCACGATGCAGGAATCACGTGGGGAGCCTGGAAAGCAGCGATGGTTTTGACACGTCGTCGAGAAGAAGGGAAGTTGTCGTGAATCATCGGCCAGACATCATCTCAGATTTTTCATTACGAGGACTTGAACTATGTCGTGCGTTATCTGATGTCACTGATGAATGGTTAACAGAACTGTTCTCGGCTGCTGTCAGTTCTACGAAGAAGTCTGACGACATTGTTCTCCTAGCTGTCGGAGGATACGGGCGACGCGAGTTAGCACCACAAAGCGACCTGGACGTTTTGCTCATTCATCGCGGAGTAAAAGACATCAGCGATATTGCTTCAAAGATTTGGTATCCGGTTTGGGATGCAGGAGTCAAACTCGGCCATTCAGTGCGTACACCGAAAGAGACATTGCAGTTGTGCGCCACAGATTTGGACACGGCAACGGCTCTAGTAACGGCAAGAGTCATTGCTGGCAATGCGTCGTTGGGGCAGGAAGTCATAGCGGGAAGCGCCGAAAGTTGGAAGAGGCGTGGTCGTGAGTGGCTGGTGGAACTTCATTCGCGTGTCTTGGAGAGATACGAGAATGATGGGGAAGTTGCATTTCTGCTTGAACCGAATCTCAAAGAAGGAATGGGTGGCCTTCGCGATATTCATGCGTTGCAATGGGCCATTGACGCAGGACTTGAACTTTTACCAGGCGATGAAGGGCAGCTGGAACGTTGCAATGAAGTACTTCTCAATGTTCGCGTTGCATTGCATCGACATATTGGACGACCTGTTGAAGTACTTCGACTTGAAGACCAAAGAGCAGTTGCCGAACTTGCAGGATTCGAATCAGACGATTCGTTGATGAGTTCAATTGCCGAAGTTGGTAGACGCGTTGCATGGATTGCAGATGAAGTGTGGGCACGACTAGACCCGCCGCAAAATAGGTCTGCGGTTCCTCAGCCGCTCGCACCTGGCGTGCAATTGTTGAACGGCGAAATTCATCTCACTGACGATGTTGATATTTCTGGTGACCCAACACTTCTTTTGCGGGTTGCCACAGCTGCTGCTCGTTTGAACGCTCGAATTGATCGTTCATCATTAGACAGGTTGGGCCAGCAACTTCCCATTTGGCCAGACCCGTGGCCAGCAGGTGCAAGTGATGAAGTTGCAGCACTCTTGCTAGAGGGTGAACGCGCCATTCCTGTATTGGAAGCAATTGATCAGCGCAATCTGTTGGTTCGAGTATTGCCAGAGTGGGCTCCTGTTCGCAGTAAGCCACAACGAAACGCATTTCATCGCTATACGGTCGACCGCCACCTCTGGCAAACGGTAGCTAATGCAAGCGGACTTGTTCATCGTGTGTCTCGTCCAGACTTGTTGGTATTCGGTGCATTGTTCCACGACATTGGGAAGGGGTATCCCGGAGACCACACTGAGGTTGGAGTTGAGAAATTTGCCGTTATTGGTCAACGAATGGGACTGTCATCCCAAGATCAAGCAATGGTGTCGTTATTGATTGAGCATCACTTGTTACTTGCTGATACTGCAACTCGACGAGATTTATCCGATGACGCAACGATTTCAATGGTGGCAGAGAAAGTTGGAAGCGTGCAGGTCCTCGACCTATTGCATGCGCTCACCGAATCAGACTCGTTAGCAACGGGCCCATCAGCATGGAGTGACTGGAAAGCAGAACTCATCTCATTGCTTGTTGATCGAGTCCGACACGTTCTTGGTGGTGGCGATATTGCCGAAGTGACGTGGCGTTTGTTTCCCGATGCTTCAGTTCTAGAACTCATGGCTTCTGGCGAAATCTCTGTCAGAACAGAACACGATCGCGTCACGGTGGTGAGCCCAGACCGTCCGGGTACGTTCAGCAAAGTTGCAGGAGTTCTCGCACTGAGCGGCCTCGATGTTTTGGGTGCAGAAGCGCATTCCGATGAGCAAGGGATGGCCGCTTCAGAATTCAGAGTGTCCAGCCCGCACGGCACCATTGAGTGGGAACCAATTGTGGCGAACTTGCACCGAGCACTCCAAGGCAGGCTTGCACTTGAATCTCGACTTGCAGATCGGGCTGCAACCTCTCGTCCGAAGCGTGCGATGTCTGCGGTTGCCCCGGCAGAACCAACTGTTCGATTCGATGAGTCGGCCTCATCGAACGCCACATTTCTTGAAGTGCGTGCGCCAGACACAGTTGGTGTTTTGCATCGCATCACGAAGGCAATTGCA
>JBIIJW010000199.1:0-3292 GCA_044233525.1 Ilumatobacteraceae bacterium
TGCCACGCCTGTTGGATACGTTGAATCATGGTCTCGCCACATGGCACATCGAGACAGACCAGTTCGTTCACGTCTTCAGCGTATGGGGCGTGCGACACTTGACCAATGACAAGTTCACAGACTCCTTCAACATTGGGCTGGAAGAAATGGCTCGTGGGATCTAGGCCCCGAACACTTCCCGCAGCCGTTGTCCCCGTTGCAGTTGGGGCAGCTTGTGCATCTGTTGTGGATGATGCTCGTTGGTGGCGTGGAGTACTTGCCTTGGTTGTCAGCCTTGCTCTGCAAGTTGGAGTGAATTACGCAAACGATTATTCAGACGGTGTACGAGGAACCGACAACGACAGAGTTGGCCCACTTCGCCTCGTCGGATCTGGCGTTGCGTCTGCATCTGCGGTCAAGCGTGCAGCTTTTCTGTGTTTCGGAGTTGCTGCGGTGGCTGGCTTGGTGTTAGCACTCGCCACAACCTTGTGGTTGTTGGCGGTCGGTGTGGCTGCAATCGTCGCCGCATGGACATACACGGGCGGCCCGCGGCCCTATGGCTATGCGGGGTTCGGTGAAATATTCGTTTTTGCGTTCTTCGGTGTTGTTGCAACGATGGGAACCGAATACGTGATCGCAGAAAGTTTCTCTGTAACGGGCGCCATCGCATCCGTCGCGGTAGGTGCTATTGCCTGCGCATTGTTAGTCATCAACAATCTGCGGGATATCCCGGGTGATACAGCGGTTGGTAAGCGAACCCTTGCGGTAAAAATGGGCGATATCGCCACACGAAAATTCTTTGCTGTGTTGATTCTTGCGTCCTTTGTCGCAGTGGTTTCCACCTCTTTCACGGCGGGTCCATATGCACTGTTGGGGTTAGTGGGAGTAATTTCGCTGAAACCTGCGATTGAAGCAGTGTCACGAGGTGCGAAGGGTCGAGACCTCATTGTTGTCCTGGGTGCTGTGGGGAAAGGCCAGTTGATACTTGGCATCACCTATACGGCTGGGCTTCTGTTAGAGCTGGGTTCGCTGTAGCCAGTTGTCGATAACCGATGCACATCCGGTGGCGTCTTCGAGATGGACGGTGTGTCCTGCGCCTGGATGAATGTGCAGTTCTGAATTTGGAAGAAGGGCATGCATTCGCTGTGCAAGTGCACAAAACTTTTGATCCTTCTCACCGGCGATGAGAAGGATTGGCATTGAGAGCGTTTCCAACCGATTCCACAACGGTGGCTGTGTGCCAGTTCCACATAACCGCAACGACGACGCAAGGCCACGAGCTGAGTTCGTGATTCGATCTTCAATTCGTGCACTTTCTGGCGAGAGTCCATCAAAGAGGGGATTGCTCAGCCACTCATTAATGAACTCAGACACTCCAATGTCTTGAATATGTTCGGCTAATGCTTCGTCGCTGGTGCGACGTTGATGACGTTCCTCGTCGGTATCTAATCCGGCTGTTCCGCTGATGAGAATGAGGCGAGGGAACGATTGTGGAGATTCCACAGCAGCCACTAGCGACATTCGGGCGCCCATGGAATATCCAACGAGCGTGTTTCCGTCTGCGGTTTCGATGAGCGCTTGAGCAGTTTCCGTGAGTGTGAGTGAACATGTTGACTCTCCGTGATCGGGTGCATCAATCAGGGTCGCTTGAATTGGTGTTGAGAGTGCATTGACGAGTGGAAGCCAAGAGTCTTTTGTCTGTGTAAAGCCATGCACAAAGGCAAGCGGCTGACCTGCGCCAACTACTCGAGTGGACAGAGTTGTCACTTTGAGAGAACTCGCTCGAGCACTTGTTCAAACACATCCACATCTTGTGCGCCCGGAATCATGTATCGACCATCGATGACAAAACAAGGAACGCCGGAGATTTCCATATCTATTGCAGATTGAAAATCTTGACGCACTTCGTCAATGCCGCCATTGGTGTAAAGGGAATCGCGAAGGAGTTCTGTGTCTATCCCCACGGATGACGCACAAGCGAGGACGGTCTCGATATCGCCAACGTCTTTGCCGTCGGTGAAGTAAGCCTTGAGCAGGACTTCCTTGAACTCATTTTGAACCGAACTCCCGTGATGGACTAACGCCCAATGAAGTGCGCGGTGACACAAAATGGTGTTCGCACGCAAGGCGATGTCCATGTTGAATTCGATGTCGTCTTCTGCGGCCACTTTTGTGACATGGTTCAAAATCTGAACAGCGCGTTCTGTCCCTCCAAATTTCTTGGCATAGGCATCGACCACAGGGGTAGGAGACCCCACTGGGGCTGTGGGATCCAATTGATAGGCCCTGAAAACCACGTTGATGGGCTCTGTGACACCCTTCTCTCGCAGCCGGGCAACGGCTTTCTCAAAACGACGCTTACCTATAAAGCACCATGGGCAGACCACATCAGACCAAATTTCAACGTTCACAAGTGACACGATAGAAGCCATGAGTACTCCAGGCGACACCGCAGCCACTTTCTGTGCCACTTTGGTTGATGAGTGGATTCTCCTTGGCGTGAAACATGCGGTGATCGCACCAGGCAGTCGCAGCACTCCGTTGGCCGTCCAGTTGGCTAGCCGTTCAGAGATTTCTGTCCATCTTTTTCACGACGAACGAAGCGCATCTTTTGCGGCTCTTGGAATTGGCGAGGCGTCTGGGGTCCCTGCTGTGTTGCTGTGCACATCGGGCACTGCTGCGGCTCATTTCCACGGTGCGGTGGTGGAGGCACATCAAGCGAATATTCCCATGATTGTCTGCACCGCAGACCGTCCACCTGAACTTCGTGATGTGGGTGCACCACAAACCATTGACCAAACCCATCTCTATGGAACGGCGGTGCGGTGGTTTCACGACCCAGGTGTTGCCGCAGATGACGCGTCACATACATGGCGTTCTCTGGCGGCTCGAAGTTATTCGCTGACGCGCGGATCTCGACCTGGCCCAGTGCATCTGAACCTTCCGTTTAGAGAGCCGCTCCTCGGCGAGCGAGACACGCTTCCAATGCCCAGAACAGACGGCTGGGCGCATGTAGATATTGCGACCGGGGTTTCTCGTGAGGTCCTTGCGAAGATGTCTTCACGTTGTGATGGACGGCGCGGTGTTGTCATTGCTGGTCGCGGAACAACGCCAGAAGTTTTGAGTTTTGCCCAGCACATGGGATGGCCTGTCTTTGCCGATGCAAGAAGTGGTGTTCGGGTGTGTGAAACAAATGTAGTGATTGCATTTGATTCAATTCTCCGGCACTCGGTTTTCGCAGACTCGCATGTTCCAGATGTGGTGGTGCGCGTGGGGGAGCCACCAGCATCAAAAGTGACGGCACAGTGGTTGT
>JBIIJW010000201.1:0-3236 GCA_044233525.1 Ilumatobacteraceae bacterium
TGGTCGTTCTGGCGATAATCTTGCAAAGCGCATCGCTGCTGAAGCATCACGTATTAACTTTGACACCGATCTTGTGTCTCGTGCATTAAATGTGGACTTGTCTGGCGGTGAGAAGAAGCGCAATGAAACACTTCAACTTGGTGTGTTAGAGCCAAAGATCGCCATTCTCGATGAGTTGGACTCGGGCCTCGACATTGATGCTTTGCGTGACTGCGCACGTCGCGTGGAAGCCGCCACGCATGAGAGCAATCTCGGAGTTCTTGCCATCACTCACTACGTGCGATTACTTGAAGAGTTGAAGCCAGACGTGGTGCATATTCTGGCTGCCGGCCGAATTGTGAAGACCGCTGGCCCAGAGCTTGCAGATGAATTAGAGCGCAACGGCTACGCGGCGTTCGTGTAGGCCGGTTTACATCGGCCAACACAAGTAGAACTCCCTCCCAGACTTCCGTCTAGGGTGACATGCGGGGGGAATGATGGCTACAAAAACAACACGGGTGTACCTAGCGCCCCGCGATTCATTTCCAGGCTGGTGGGTTGTTGGCGGTTGCTTCTTCATCCTCTTCTTTGGTTCCGCGCTTGGCTTCTATGGAATGTCGGTGTATCTCAATGCGTTGAGTAATGAGAACCCTGACTGGAACATTTCATCGTTATCCATCGCCACGACGTTTTTCTTTTTGATTGGCGGTCTGTGGAATGTGATTGTTGCTCGACTTATTGCAACCTACGACGTGCGGCACATTTCTTACGGTGGTGCAGCATTAGGTGCGTTAGCTCTGCTGGGTTTGGGTCAAGTACAAGAACAGTGGCAGTTGTTCGTTGTGTACGGAGTGTTTGCAATCGCATGGTCTTCTAGTGGGTTAACGCTGGCCACCACAGTGGTGACGCGATGGTTTCATTCAAAACGAGCATCAGCAATTGCCGCCGCCAGTTCGGGATTATCGGTGGGTGGAATTGTTTTGTCGCCCATCATCAAGTCTTTGATTGACTCGCAAACGCTGAGTGGAGCAGCGCCGATCTTGGCGTTGCTGTGGCTTGTGGGCATGAGCGTTCCAACGTTTTTGTTGATTCGCGCAGAACCAGGCCCACTGAACTGGATGCCCGACGGTGCTCCACGCCCAGAGAACCATGTGATGGAGATGCCCGGAACACCCATGAGTGTCGCGATTCGGACACGATTCTTTTGGGTGATCACTCTTGGGTACATCCTTGTGATGGGAAGCCAAGTAGGTGCTATTCAGCAAATCGTCAAACTGGTGGAAGAACGTACGACGAAAGAAACTGCAGCGCTTGCAACGTCGGTATTGTCGGGCGCAAGTGTTGTGTTCCGTTTGGTGGGCGGGCGAATCATTCCAAAGTTTCCGCTGGCAAAGTTCATGGTGTTCATTGCCGTTGTACAAGGTTGCGCCATCATCTTGATTGGCCAGATGCACAACACCATTGCATTGTTTGTTTCAATCGGTTTGTTTGGCGCAATGGTGGGCAATGTTTTGATGATGCAATCGCTTCTCATTGCACAACGATTCGGCGTGAAGGACTATGCCCGCATCTCGGCAAGGTCTGGATTGGTATCACTCACTGGCACAGCAATCGGACCAATTCTGATTGGATCCATTAGAGACGCCTCTGGCAACTACGACACGCCGTATCTGGTGGCCGGCGTGATTTCTCTGATTGGTGCGGCGCTGTTCATGTTCAGCGGCCCGGCAGAAACAGAAGACTAGAACGTCATCTCTCGAAGACGACGAATGCGCTCTTCGGTTGCTGGGTGAGTGGAGAACAAGCGTGAGACGTTCACACCACTTCCTGGACGTGCGTGCATCTCAGCAAGTGGATTGTGAATGTAGGCCTGCGCTTGTGCTGGTGACACCTGCATGGGCGAACGTGCTGCAAGAACTTCAATCTTCTCTAGTGCCCGAGCGAGTGATTCGCCGTTGCCCAACAATTCTGCTGCACCGCGGTCTGCTTCAAACTCACGGCTACGGCTGATAGCCATTTGAATCATGCTGGCGGCGAGAGGCGCAAGCATTGATACCAGAAGCACCGCGAACGGGTTCGGGCGATTCTCGTCGTCGCGACCACCAGCAAACATGGTGGCGAACATGGCCATCTGTGCAATGGAAGAGATTGCAGTTGCAACGGCTGCTGCAACAGAGCCGATGAGAATGTCCCGGTTCTTCACGTGCATTAACTCGTGAGCCATGACGCCTTCGACTTCATCGCGTGACATGGACTGCAAGAGACCACGCGTTGCACACACCACCGCATTGTTCGGGCCGCGACCAGTGGCGAATGCGTTTGGTTGTTCGCTGGGGGAGACTGCAACTCGTGGCATGGGCAGGTTGGCACGTTGTGCAAGATCGCGGACCATTCCATAGAACTCCGGGTGATCTGTTTCGGTGATGACTTGTGCTTTTGCAGATGCAAGAGCCAACTTGTCACTGAACCAGTACGAACCACCCACCATGACGATGGCGAGAACAAGGCCAATCATGACTGCGCCAGAGCTGCCACCACCAAGAAGTGAGGCAACACCAACAATGAGTCCGCCCATTGCGGCGAGAAGTATGGTTGTTTTTGCAGTGTTCTTGAACATTTCTGTCTCCTCTTGTCTTGTTACGTGTTGCGGTCTTTAGAAGTCGAAGATGTCGCCCAGCATGCTGGACATTTTCTTCTTCTTTGGGTATTGCGCGTACTTGATACGTTCGATCTCGTCGCTGTCATCACGGCGAACCGGACGCTGCGTGTTTCCACCCGATGGCGGCGCATCGTTGCTTGCGCGTTCAATTAACTTGTCGAGTTCGCCTCGATCTAGCCAGACGCCTCGGCAGTCCGGACAATAGTCAATTTCAATTCCCTGGCGGTCTGACATCAAAAGAGTGGTGATGCAATGCGGACATTTCATGGTGTGCCTTTCTTATTTGTTGATGATGCGAGAAATGAGTTTGCGGATTTCTTCTACCCACAAGATGGACGAGGCCACTGCGACACAGACGGCCCATTCACTTGCTGACAACGACGTGGTGTCAAAGAGCGATTGCATGAATCCAACGTGTGTCACACCAAATTGAAGTAGCAACACTGTCACCAGCGAGATCCACAACGACTTGTTGCTGAACAACATGCGACTAAACACCGAACCGTTTTCACTACGAACGTTCAAGATGTTGAAGAACTGGAACAAAACGAATGTATTGAAGCCCATGGTTCCCGCAACACTGGCAACGCCAGCTTCT
>JBIIJW010000202.1:0-3230 GCA_044233525.1 Ilumatobacteraceae bacterium
GCATGCTCGGCTGGTTCTGGATTGCGTGCGGTATCACCACCATTGTTTTGACAGAAGTAACGCGGGCTGCAATGAAAGAGCGCAGTTATTCTGCCGTGATGGCTGCAACTGGTTTGTTGTACCTGGCCATTCTCACAGCGTTCGGCACAGACCTCGTTGCGCGTGCAGTTCTCGCCTAAGACTTCGAATAGTCCACCGTGAACCAGCGTTCTGGAACGGTGGAGACTCGAATTGAATCGGAGCCATCGTCGCCTTCAACGTATTTGTCGCCGCCTTTAATACCGAGGTAGCGATGCGCTAGCGGGCGAGTGTGGAGCTCTTTGTCTGCGGGAATGACAGTTGCGGTCCCTTCAACAGAGACGTATTTGTAGGGGAGCGACTCCGACTGAACACAAAAACTGAATCGCATTGATTTCTGGAGGAGGCGACCTTTGACGGAGAGATTGTCCATGACGAACCACAATTCGCCGCCTGGTTCGTACATGTACCACACAGGCACCACAAGAGGGGGGCCGTCGGTGCGCTCAATGCCGACAACCCCAACATGGAGGTCGGCGAGGAATTGTTCCCGTTCGTCTGTGGTCATCTGTAGTTGGCCCATGGCTTACCCCGCTGTGGTTCATAACTGCGCTTCGCGCCTACCGTGTCTAGCACCTAGCGTACGGGTATGGATTTCTTCGAGCGCACCGTTTATAACGCAGATCACGAACAGTTTCGTTCGGTGTTTCGTCAATGGCTAGACAATGAAGTAGTGCCGAACCATGAACAGTGGGAGGCAGATGGCATTGCTCCGCGTGAAATTTGGCTAGAAGCAGGCAAGCACGGTTTCCTTGGTTACCACGTGCCCGAACAATATGGCGGTGGCGGCACCGATGACTACAAGTTCGGTGCGGTCATGCAAGAAGAAGTATCTGACTCTGGTGTCATTGGTAGCGCAAATGGAATGACACTGCACAACGACATCGTGTTGCCGTATTACTTGTCGCTTGCCTCGGATGAGCAGAAGGCGCGTTGGTTGCCAAAGATGGTGACCGGTGAATACATCACGGCCATCGCCATCACGGAGCCAAACACGGGCAGCGATATGGCAGGTGTGAAGACATCGGCAGTAAAACATGGCGACACATACGTGGTGAACGGTGCGAAGACGTTCATTACGAATGGCATTAACGCAGACTTAGTGCTCACAGTGTGTCGCACAGACCCAGATGCTGGGCATCGTGGTTTTTCACTCATCGTGCTTGAGCGAGGCATGAAAGGCTTTGAGCGCGGCCGAAACCTCAACAAACTTGGCATGCACGCACAAGACACTGCTGAGTTGTTCTTCGACAACGTGGAAGTGCCGGCAGAGAATGTGCTTGGTGATCCCGGTCAAGGATTCATGTATCTCACGCACAACCTTGCTCAAGAGCGCTTTGGAATGGCTATTGGTGCAGTAGCGGTGGCGAGGGCCGCGCTGCGATGGACTTTGGATTACACGCGCGAACGCACAGCTTTCGGTCAATCGATTGCAAGTTTCCAAAATTCAAAGTTCTTGTTGGCAGAACTGCACACGGAAGTGCAGATGGCGCAGGCATATGTGGACCGTTGTTTGGAGTTGCACTGTGAAGGAAAACTCTCGGTAGAACAAGCCGCCGCTGCAAAGTTCATCACCACTGAATTACAGAACAAAGTTGTCGATCGATGCCTGCAGTTACACGGTGGTTATGGCTACATGGTGGAGTATCCCATCGCACGCGCATGGGCAGACAGCCGCATTCAAACCATTTATGGTGGCACCACAGAAATCATGAAAGAGATCGTGGGTCGCGCTCTTTCGAAATGATGAGAACTAGCCGATGACGCCACGTTCGCGCAGCGAGGCAACATCGTGTCCAAGAGCGCCGATGACTTCATCAGTGTGCGCGCCTTTGGCCGGCGCATGATGGCCGATGCTTGCTGGTGTTGCACTGAAACGCGGGGCGGGTCGAACCTCACGAATTGTTCCTGCAGCTGGATGCTGCCGGACAACAAATGTTTCGTTGTGAATGACCTGCGGGTCATCAATCACGCTATGAAGATCATTCATTCCACCGGCAGGAACATCGTGCTGTTGCGCTCCACGAAGGAATGTCTCTAGCGGCATCTCTGCAGCAAGTTCGCGAACAATCTTTCGGTATGCGTCTCCGTTGACGGATCGAAGCGTCGATGACGCAAAGCGCGGATCGTCGGCCAGTTCTGGTTTCCCAAGTGCGGCGCAGTATCCGCGGAATTCAGATTCAGTCACAACAGAGACGGCTGCATACCCATCTTTGAACGTGACGGGCACATAATTCGCAGAAATTGTTGGGAGGCGCACCGCATCGTCGTCCAGAAGTGCAACATCCATGGCGCAGTCGGCCCACGTAAAGGCAATGGCTGCATCCAACATGGACAGTTCAATGTGTTGTCCAGATTGTCCGCGCTCGCGGGCAAATAATGCAGCAGTAATTGCTTGGGCGGCCGTGTATGCCGTGACTTTGTCGCAAATGAGATGTCGAAATAGTGCTGGCTTGCCAGAGGCAGGGTCTGTCTGCACGCTTGCTAATCCTGATGCGGCCTGAATGACGTTGTCGTAGACACGTCGTTTTGCGCTAGGACCATCGTGACCGAATCCTGCGATGGACACATAAATCAGATCTGGATTTATTTTGGAAACATCGTCGTACCCGAAGCCGAGGCGGTCCATGGCTCCAGGACGAAAGTTTTGAATCAGAACATCTGCTGTGCTGATGAGTTCGCGCAGGAGTGATGTGCCTTCATCATTTTTCAGATCAAGCACGATTGATTTCTTTCCGCGATTGTGAAGTGCATACAAACCAGTCACGCCATTTTTTTGGGTACCGAGGTGACGCATCATGTCGCCCATGCCTGGAGACTCAATCTTGATGACTTCGGCGCCTTGGTCCGCCAGCATCATCCCTGCAAGCGGTCCAGAGATCATGGTGGCGAGATCGAGAACTCGGATGCCAGCGAGTGGCCCATTTGTCATTGTGGTGCTCCCTTGGCAGTAAGTGGCCACGGACGTTCGCGCTCTAGCAACAACGCCAACTCCAACAATTGCTGTTCAGAAAAATGACGACCGATGATTTGCAGTCCAACAGGTAACCCATCAACAAATCCCGCAGGAACCGAGATGCCAGGGTTGCCATGCAAGTTGCAGGGGAAAGTGAGTTGACCATTGTTGCCAGCACCTGCCTTGATGCCACCAA